>JAWVYG010000036.1:0-10459 GCA_033722815.1 Halioglobus sp. | reverse complement strand
GGTCGAGCTCAAGGTAGAGCACGAAGGCCGGGTGCCGGCCGTGGTACAGCACATCCCGGTACGCCTGCTTGATGGCGTGGGCGATCAACTTGTCGCGAATGATGCGCCCGTTGACGAAGAAGTACTGCAGGTCCGCCTGGCTGCGGGACAAAGTCGGCAGACCCACCCAACCGTGCAGGGCGTAGGGCTCCGCGCCGGCCTCCACGGCAATGGCCTGCTCCATGAACGCGGGCCCACAGATTGCCGCCACCCGGCGCTGCCGTTCCGCCTCGGTGTCGGCGCTCTTCAGGTTGTAGATCGTCCTGCCGTTGTGGCGCAGGTTGAACGTTACATCGAAACGCGACAGTGCCAGGCGCTTGATCACCTCTTCGGCGTGGCCGAATTCGGTTTTCTCGGTGCGCAGGAATTTGCGCCGCGCCGGTGTATTGAAGAACAGGTCGCGCACCTCCACCGTGGTGCCGCGCGGGTGCGGCGCCGGTTTGACCACCACCTCCATGTCGCGACCCTCGCACGAGGCGCGGCTGCCCTCGCTGCCCGTTTCGGCGTCGTTGCTGGTGATGGACAGGCGCGATACCGAGCCGATGCTCGCCAGCGCCTCGCCGCGAAAACCCAGGCTGCCTACCCGTTCGAGGTCTTCCAGCGAGCTGATCTTGCTGGTGGCATGACGCGCCAGCGCCAGCGGCAGTTCCTGCGCGGCGATACCGTCGCCGTTGTCGCGCACCCGGATGAGCTTGCTGCCACCGGCGTCGATGTCGACATCGATGCGGGTGGCGCCGGCGTCGAGGCTGTTCTCCAGGATTTCCTTGACGACTGACGCGGGGCGCTCGACCACTTCGCCGGCGGCGATCTGGTTGGCCAGTCTGGAGCTGAGCAGTTGGATACGGGGCATAGGTCCTCAAAACTTCCGCTGCACCGACGAGGGGTCCGGGAGCGAAGGCGCCAGTTTGCAGGTATACGCATGCTATGTCGAGGGCGCACGGCGCCACCGGGCGGTGCCCCGCAAGGACGCCGCGTGCGCGCCGGGAGGCGCCGGTCAGGTGCTTGGGATGGTCAGCTTCTGCCCCACCAGTATCTTGGAGCCGTCTATGCCGTTGGAGCTTTTCAGATCCGCCAGCGAGACGCTGAAGCGGTGGGCAATGCCCGACAGGGTATCGCCCCGGGCGATGACGTACTCCTCACCGCGCTGCTGCCGCTGCCACGCGAGCAGGGTGCCCGATGGCGGGTGCGCCAGGAACCACGAACGGATACCGCGGTGAATCGCCGCGGCCATCTTGTTCTGGTAACTGCGGGTGGCCAGCTTCTTCGCTTCACCCGGGTTGGAGATGAAGCCCGTCTCGACCAGTATCGACGGGATGTCCGGCGACTTCAGCACGGCGAATGCCGCCTGCTCGACCCTGTCCTTGTGCAGGCGTGCCACGCTGTCCATGTTGCCCAGCACCTTGCCGCCCAGCTTGAGGCTGGTATCGAGCGTCGACGTCATGGACAGGTCGGCCAGCACACCGGCCAGTACGTCGTCCTTGTCCGACAGGCTGACGCCACCGACCAGGTCCGCGGCATTCTCCCGCTGGGCGAGGTAGCGTGCCGCGGTGCTGGTGGCGCCCTTGGTCGACAGGGCGTAGACCGACGCGCCCCTCGCCTCTTTCTTGGGAAAGGCGTCGGCATGGATCGAGACGAACAGGTCGGCCTGTTGCTTGCGCGCCACGTCACGGCGCCCTTTCAGGCTGATGTAGTAGTCGCCCGTTCGCACGAGGACAGGCTTGAACCCGCGGTCGGCCTCCAGCAGCCGCGCCAGTTCGCGCGCGATCGACAGCACCACATCCTTCTCTTGCAGCCGACGCGGGCCCAGCGCCCCCGGGTCCTCGCCGCCGTGGCCCGCATCGATGGCAATCACGATGTCGCGCCGGCTGGACTGGGCCACGCTCTTGCGCACGGTCCCGGACTGCGATGCCTTGTCGTACAGATCCAGCACGAGGCGATCGCCGGCCTGCGCGTTCGCCTTGAGTGAGAAACTGCGCGGGTCGACCTCGGCATCGATATCGAACACCACCCGCAGGTCATCGCCGTCGCGAATACCGGAGCGTACCCGCGAGATCGGCGTGTCCGCCAGCTCCAGGCCGGCCAGATCGGCCGCTATCGCGGCGTCCGCAATATCGAGCACGATGCGGCGTGGCGAGGCCAGGACGATGAGCTTGTGTTCAACGGGGGCGCTCAGGTCGAGCACGATGCGGGTATGGTCCGGAGCCCGCCACAGGCGCACGTCCCTGACCTCCGCCGCCTGCACGGCCGCGGACATCAAGAGCCCGATAACAAGCGGGATCCACGCCCTTCCCATAGTCAAACCGCCGTTGTATCTGTTGTTGTTACAACGCCTTTATTACAACGTCACGTGTGCAAGGGCTGTCGGCCGCGCTCATCCATCGGCCGCCCCGAGCCGCGCCAGTACCGACCTGCCCCGGTCGGTAGCGGCCTCCAGGGCCAAACGCCGCCCTGAGCCCTCGCTCACTATGCGGATTACTATATCCGGCCCCGGTAAAACTCCCAAGCCCCGACCGGGCCACTCGACCAGACACACGGAATTTTCACCAAAATAATCGCGGATTCCCATGAGCTCGAGTTCCTCGGGATCGCCCAGACGGTATAAATCGAAGTGGTAGACAGATCTGTCTTCCATCTCATAGGGCTCCACGAGGGTGTAGGTCGGGCTCTTCACGGCACCGTCATGGCCCAGCGCCTGGACAAATCCCCGTGCCAGCGTGGTCTTGCCCATACCCAGCTCCCCCTCGAGGAACAGCACGAGACCCGCCTCACAGGCTGCCGCGAGGGCGGCGCCGATTGCCACCATCGAGGACTCGTCGGCAGCGAACAGGCTGCGTTCGGTAACGGTCACGCCAGCAGTGCCCGCAACCCCGGCATCAGGTCAGTCGCCAGCAGTCCGCGTTCGCCCTCCTGCGCCGCCATGTCCGCCGCCGCGCCGTGCAGGCACACGGCGAGCGCAGCCGCCTCCGCCGCCGGCAGAGCCTGCGCCAGCAATCCCCCGAGGATGCCGCTGAGCACATCGCCCATACCGCCACTGGCCATGCCCGGGTTGCCGTAGTCGCACAGCATCACCTCGTTGCCATCCGCGACGAGCGTGCCGTTGCCTTTCAGCACCACAACCCCGCCGTAGCGCTGCTGCAGCTCTTCGGCCGCAGCGAAGCGATCACCCTGCACCGCAGCCCCCGTGCTGCCGAGCAGGCGGGCCGCCTCACCGGGGTGGGGCGTCATCAGGCAATCCTGCGGCAGCGCCTGGTGCTCCAGCTCGCCGGCGGCGAGCAGGTTCAGGGCATCCGCATCGAGCACCAGCGGTTTGCCCGTCGCCACGCACTCGCGCAGCAGGTAGCGCGACCACTCGCCCTGTCCCAGGCCAGGCCCCACCACCAGCACGTCCGCCGACTGCAACAGGGGCACGATCTCTTCGCCCGACTCCACGCCCGTGGCCATCGCCTCCGGTGTCCGCGCTACCAGCGCAGCGACATGCTGTGGCCGGGTCGCCACACGCACCAGGCCGGCGCCGCAGCGCAGCGCAGCCTCCGCCGCCATGGCGGCCGCCCCGGCCATGCCGACATCACCGCCCACGACCAGTACGGTGCCGTACATACCCTTGTGCGAGGCGGCAGGACGCGGCGGCACCCGCTCCAGCAGCGGCTCCAGTTCCAGCCGGCTGAGTGTACTCTCGACCTCTTCATACACCTGCGCGGGAACACCGAGGTCGGAGAACTGTATCTCGCCGGTATGGTCCGGCGCCTGCAGGCTGAACAATCCGCGCTTCAGCCCGATAAATGTCACGGTCAAGTCGGCCCTTACCGCCGTGCCGAGGACGCGGCCGGTGTCGGCACAGAGGCCGGACGGGATATCCACGGCCAGCACCGGCGCGTCGCATGCATTGACCAGATCAATTGCCGTGGCATAGTCGCCGCGCACATCGCCGCCCAGCCCCGTGCCCAGCATGGCATCCACCACCACTGCCGCAGGATCCAGGGGCGCGCCCTGGAATTCCCGCACAGTGACGCCGTTGGCGAGCGCCTGCTGCCGCGCCAGTGCGGCATCGCCACCGATCTTACCCGCGTCACCCAGTTGCCAGACGACCACGGGGATACCGCGCTTGTGCGCCAGGTCGGCCACCAGGAATCCGTCGCCGCCATTATTGCCGGTGCCGCACAGGACCTGCAGCGCCCCAGGCTCAGGCCACATCCGCAGCAGGTGTCGAAACGCCGTGTCGGCGGCGCGTGCCATGAGGGTGATGCCGGGAATCCCGTGCTCCTTTATGGCGCTGCGGTCCAGCGCGCGGGTCTGTTCCGCTGTGTACAGTTTCTCCGTGCCGAGCATATTCGCCTCACCAGAAAGCAGGAAAGTAGTATCGCCTCTGCCCGACGCGCCCGAACGCTGCGGCAGGCAATGACCCGGTGTGCCACAGGGCGGTCACGGACAGCCACTGCGCAACAAATCTGGCAAAATTATACCCGGAGAAACCAACCGAAAGTGACCGCTGATGCCACAGGAGGCAACAACGCAGCAGCTTGAGACCCTGGCCAGGGATATCCGGCTGTGGGCCACCGAGCTCGGCTTCGCGCAGGTCGGCATCACCGATGTCGATCCCGGCGAGCACGAGGCGCAGCTGCAGCGCTGGCTGGATGCCGGCTATCACGGCTCCATGGCGTACATGGCGCGGCACGGCAGCAAACGTTCGCATCCGGATGAGCTGGTGCCGGGCACGGCACGGGTGATATCGCTGCGCATGGACTACCTGCCGAACGCGCGCAGGGCGCAGGACGTGCTGGCCTCGTCGGAACGCGCCTATATCTCTCGCTACACCCTTGGGCGCGACTACCACAAGTTGATCCGCAAACGGCTTGCCACCCTCGCCGGTCGCATCGAACGGGCCGCCAGAGCCGGGAGCTTCCGCGCCTTCGTCGACAGCGCGCCGGTACTGGAGCGCGCCTTCGCCGAAAAAGCAGGGCTGGGCTGGATCGCCAAGAACACCATGCTGATCAACGCCGATGCCGGTTCCTGGTTCTTTCTCGGCGAGATCTTCACCGACCTGCCGCTGCCGGTCGACCAGGCGCACCAGGACAAGCATTGCGGCAGCTGCACCGCCTGCCTCGACATCTGCCCGACCGATGCCTTCACCGGCCCCTTTGAGCTCGACGCCAGACGTTGCATCTCCTACCTGACGATCGAGCACTCGGGCAGCATCGACGAAGAACTGCGACCACTCATGGGCAACCGCATCTTCGGCTGTGATGACTGCCAGCTCTGCTGCCCCTGGAACAAGTTTGCCCGTCCCACCGCCGAGCAGGATTTCCAACCGCGCCACGGCCTCGACGACATCGCGCTGGCCGAGCTCATGCTGTGGGACGAAGCGACCTACCTGCGTAACACAGAGGGTTCCGCCCTGCGCCGCATCGGCTATGAGCGCTGGCTGCGCAACCTGGCTATCGCGCTGGGCAACGCCGTCACCTCCAGCCCGGTGCTCGAGGCGCTGCACAAACGCCGCGGGCACGCCTCACCCATCGTAAGGGAGCACGTGGAGTGGGCGCTGGCCCAACACGGTCGGGAAAGGCAGCCGCCCGCACGCTGAGCGGTCACACGCTGGTCGGCGCGGCTACTCGAGGCGCAGGAAATGGTCGCGGTAGTAACGCATCTCGTTGATCGACTCGCGAATATCGTCCAGCGCCAGGTGCGCGCCCGTCTTGGTGAAGCCGCTCTCGAGGTCTGGTCGCCAGCGCTGCAGGAGAATCTTGACGGTGGTCACATCCAGGTTGCGGTAGTGGAAGTAGGCTTCCAGTTGCGCCAGGTGGCGCGCCATGAAACGGCGATCCTGGCAGATCGTGTTGCCGCACATCGGTGACACACCCGCGGGCACCCACTGTTCGAGGAACGCGATGGTCTCCGCGGCCGCGGCAAGCTCGTCGTACTCGCTCGCCTTCACGCGGCTGACCAGTCCGGAACGGTTGTGGTGCGTGGTATTCCACTCATCCATCGCGTCGAGGCACTCGTCGCTCTGGTGGATCGCGATCACGGGGCCCTCCGCCAGCGTGTTGAGATCGCTGTCGGTGATGATCGTCGCGATCTCGATGACGCGGTCCCGCTCCGGGTCCAGCCCGGTCATTTCCATGTCGACCCAGATCAGGTTGTTGGCGCTTTGCATCGATGCTTGCCCGGCGTGTACGCGTGTATGCAGTGTAACAAATTGCCTCGACAGACCAAGCGGGCGCACGAATAATGCGGTCATGGGAAATCGCAAGCTGAGCAAGCAGCAGGCGTGGCGCGTAGAGAAAATTCAGGCGGAACGCGCCAGGCGCGCGGCCCGGCGGGACGCCGAGGCCGAGCAGGCCCTGTCCGAGGGTGAGCTGGGTCCCGAACAGGAGGGCCTGGTTGTCGCGCACTACGGCACACAGGTGGCAATCGAGATAGCACCCGGACAGAGCCGCCGCTGTCACCTGCGCGCCAATCTCGAGGGCCTGGTCACCGGCGACCGGGTTGTGTGGTGCGACGGCGAGCCGATGGGCGTGGTGGTTGCACAGCTGGACCGCGACAGCGTGCTGTCACGACCGGACAGCCAGGGCAAACTGAAACCGGTGGCGGCGAACATCGACCAGATCATCGTGGTTGTCGCGCCTTTCCCCGAACCCCACGCCAACCTGCTCGACCGCTACCTGGTGGCGGCGGAAGCCGTCGGCATCGAACCCATTATCCTGCTCAACAAGTGCGACCTGCTCGAAGGCGATACACAGCGCAGTACGCAGATGGTGGAACTGCTCGCGCCCTACCCCGACCTGGATTACCGCGTGCTGCGCACGTCCACCAGGGAGCACGGCACGCGCAACCTGGATGCGCTCCTTAAGGGACACACGAGCGTGTTCGTCGGCCAATCCGGCGTCGGCAAGTCTTCCCTGGTCAACCTGCTGGCGCCCCACGCAGACATGCGCACGGGGGCGCTGTCCGCCACGACGCAGAAAGGCACCCACACCACGACGACTGCGGAACTGATCCGCCTGGACTGCGGTGGCGCGCTGATCGACTCACCCGGAATCCGTGAGTTCGCACTGTGGCACCTGAGCCGCGAGCAGATCGAACTGGGTTTCAGGGAATTCCGCCCGCTCCTGGGCACCTGCCGCTTCCGCGACTGCAGGCACGAACAGGAACCGGACTGCGCGATACTCGCGGCACTGGCCAGAGGCGACATTCTGCAGAGGCGCCTGGACAGCTACCGCCATATAGTCGCCAGCTTCGAGGACGCCTGATACGCCCGTCAGGTATAACTGCCCAGCGCCTCACCCATGCGCGTTGACGAACCGGCGGCATAGGTATCATCCCAGCGCATCATGCCGGCGGGAAACAACAGGATCACGGTGGACCCAAGGCAGAAGCGACCCATTTCTTCACCCCTGGACAGCTCTACGGGTGCGGGCGTGGCCTGGTAATCGCACGTGACAACCTGCCTTGGTGGCGGGGCGACACGGCCGGACCACACCGTCTCGATCCCGGCGACGATCATCGCACCCACCAGCACCATTGCCATCGGCCCGCGCGCGGTGTCAAAAAAGCACACCAGCCGCTCGTTGCGCGCGAACAGCCTGTCGACGTTGTCGGCGGTTACGGCGTTGACCGAAAAAAGGTCGCCGGGGACATAGTGGGTCGCGCTCAGCGTTCCGCCGACCGGCATGTGCACGCGGTGGTAGTCCCGGGGAGAGAGATAGATCGTGGCGAACTGGCCGCCGTCGAACTGCGCCGCTCGTTCCGCGTCACCGCCGAGCAGGTCCTGCACCGAAAAGTAGCGACCCTTGGCCTGCAGCAGTAGGCCATTCGCCATGGCCCCCAGCTGGCTGACGGCGCCGTCGGCAGGACAAACGATGTCGGCCTCCGCCAGCGGCCGCGCACCGTCACGCAGCGCCCGTGTGAAAAATGCATTAAAACTGCCGTAGCGCGTGCAATCGGGTTCCCGCGCCTCGGCCATAGCCACTTTGAAGTAGTTCACAAAGAGCAAAATGACCCAGTTTTTCAACCACTTGGGAGATTCCAGGTCTGCGAGGTACCCGGTGGCGCGGGACAGGAGGTGTTGTGGCGAAATGTGCTGAAATAGGATGAAAATTCGGTCCATAAACCTTAGTGTAATGTGGTAAGTGCACGAAGGTAAGACACAGGACGATGAAAACGGGGCTTTTCATTCTGCTGCTGGTCCTGCCCGCACTGGCCCTGGCAACGGACGACAGAATCCCGCACCAGGAACGAGACACCGGGGCGCAGACGCTGGGTACGGCACAGGAGACGGACGAGGATCTGTCCACCAACTGGGTGGACGACTCCCACGCCTATGCCACCGACCGGGCGCAGGCGCTGACCGAGTGGATGGACAGCTTCTTCGGCGACCCCGTCTACGACCTCGAGAAGCCCGAATCCCTGCTGCGCCTGGAGTGGGCCAACACCTGGGACGAGATTGACGACTACAAGAGTCGCGTGCGCCTGCGGGGCAAGATCCGCCTGCCGCGGCTGTCTGAGCGCGTCAATATCATATTCTTCGGCGAGGATGGCGACACCGCGGCCGACGAGGATGACCGGCTCGACGACAAAGCCGCCGAGATTCTCTACAACGTCGGGGAGCGCAGCCGCTCGCGGATGGACCTGACCCTGCGCATGAACTCCAGCGGCCTGATTCCCGGCGTGCGCTTCCGCAACCAGGGCCCCATCACGGATCTCTGGCGCTATCGCTACACGCAGCGCGCGGAGTGGGAGGACGACGAGGGCTTCTATACTACCGGGCAGTTCAACCTGGACCACGCCCTGAGCGATACGGAACTGGCGCGCTGGAGCAGCAGACTGCTGTACGGGGAGGAGAGCTACGGCCTGGAGTGGAAAACCGCGCTGTCATACCGACGCAAGCTTGAGACACCCACCCTGCACGACCCCTTCGTGGTCAGCTATTTCGCCTCCGTAACGGGCAACACCGATCCCTCCTGGATCGAGAACTACAAGCTCGGCCTGCTCTTCCGCCGGCAGATCTTCCGCCGCTATTTCTTCATGGAAGTGGAGCCTTCGTACAACTTCCGCAAGCGCGAGTACAATGTCAGCCGCGACGGCGCGTGGAACATCGTACTGCGCCTGGAAATACTCTTCGAAACGGCCCGACGTCGCACGCCGGAAGTGGTGCAGGCCGAGCGCGAGGCCGCCCGGCTGCACACGAGCGCACAACCCCCGGCGCGCGACTAGCGCGTTACAGGTTCTCCTCCGCAAACGCCGCCAGCCGGGAACGCACGATGCCGTTCACGTGCATGACCGCGGCGTGGGGATAGGTCTTGCTCTTCTCCACCAGGTAGGTGAGCCCTGAGGTCAGCGGCGAAATATACTTGTTGTCGATCTGCGCCAGATTGCCCAGCACAACGATCTTCGAGTCGGCGCCGACACGGCTGATCACCGACTTCAGCTGGAACTGTGTCAGGCCCTGTGCCTCGTCAATGATGATATAGGCATTGTTGAACGATCGGCCGCGCATGAAATTCAGGGACTTGAACTGGATGTTGGCCCGCTCCTTCACGTACTCGATACTGCCGTGACAGGATTCATCGGTGCCGTGCAGGATCTCCAGGTTGTCATCGAAGGCGGCCAGCCAGGGCGCCATTTTCTCCTCCTCGGTACCCGGCAGGAAGCCGATCTCCTCCGCGATAGGCGGCGTGGAGCGCGCCACGATCAGCTTGCTGTACTTGCGCTGCTCGAGGATCGCGTGCAACCCGTAGGCCAGCGCCAGGAGGGTCTTGCCCGACCCGGCCGGCCCGGTCATCACGGTGAGATCGACACTCTCATCCTCCAGCAGTGACATGGCCATGGCCTGCTCTAGGTTGCGCGGGGCCAGCCCCCAGAAGCGCTGGTTCATCAGGCTGTCGCGGCTGTCGCAGCGCAGGTAGACGAAGTCGCGGTCGACGCGCTTCACGAAGGCCATGAATTCCTGGTCATCGTAGACGAACATGTTGGGATAGGCGCGCTCGAGTGACTTGCGCGGGATGCGGTGCAGGGTGCAGTCGCCTTCGCGCAGGGTATCGACCTCGCTGATGGTGGACCAGAAGTCTCCCGCAACATGGTCGTAGCCGGTGGCCAGCAGGTCGATATCATCGAGCACCCGGTCCCTGCGGTAGTCTTCCACGTGCACCAGTCCGGAACCCTTGGCCTTGATGCGCATGTTGATGTCCTTGGTTACAAGACAGACAAAGCCCTCCGGCTGGTCAACCTGCATGCGCAGCGCGACGTTGATGATACGGTTGTCGTTGGCCTGGTCGGGCGTACCGTCCAGGTAGGGCACCTCGGAGTCCTCGTTGAGGCACTGGTCGGGGTAGATGGCAAGCGTTCCCGGCCCTAAGCGATCTACCTGTGATCCCGGCACTTCCACACCCTCCTGGATTTCCTGGGGTGACGCAGTGTCGACCACCTT
>JAWVYG010000035.1:0-10543 GCA_033722815.1 Halioglobus sp. | reverse complement strand
CCTGCGGGCGCAGGGCGTGGTCGCGGGCGATCGCGTGGCGGGCTTCATGCCCAACTGCATCGAGACCGTGGTGGCGATGCTGGCAGCGACCAGCATCGGCGCCCTGTGGTCCTCATGCTCGCCTGATTTCGGTTACGACGGGGTCATTGACCGCTTCGGCCAGATCGGGCCGAAGGTGCTGTTTACCGCGGACGGTTACTACTACAACGGCAAGGTCTGCGATTCCCTGCGCCGCGTGAGCAGTGTCCAGCGTGCGCTACCCTCCATTGAGCGCGTCGTCGTCGTGCCCCTGGTCTCGAGCCAGCCGGACCTCGCTGACCTGCCTGCCGGCGTGTTGTTCGCCGACTACCTCGACACGGGCGCGCAGGAGGTCGACTTTGCGCAGCTGCCGTTCGACCACCCCCTGTACGTGATGTATTCCTCGGGCACGACCGGCAGGCCGAAGTGCATCGTGCACGGCGCGGGCGGTTCGCTGTTGCAGCACTTGAAGGAACACCAGCTGGCGGTGGACCTGCAGCGCGACGACGTGTTCTTCTACTTCACCACCTGCGGCTGGATGATGTGGAACTGGCTCGTATCCGGCCTCGCCACCGGTGCGACACTGGTGCTGTATGACGGGTCGCCGTTCGCGCGTGAGGGCCGCGTGTTGCTGGATGCCATCGATGGCGAGGGCATCAGCATCTTCGGCACCAGCGCCCGCTACATCGCGGCGCTGGAAAAGGCCGGGGAGAAGCCGCGGCGCAGCCACCGGCTCGAACGCCTGAGGACGATCCTCTCGACCGGTTCGCCCCTCGCCCACGAGGGCTTCGAATACGTGTACCGTGACTTCAAGGAGGATGTGTGCCTCTCCAGTATTTCCGGCGGAACCGATATCCTGTCGTGTTTCGTCGGCGGCTCGCCGATACTCCCGGTTCATACGGGCGAGATCCAGGCCCCCGGCCTGGGCATGGCGGTAGATATCTGGGACGAACAGGGCAGGCCGCTGCGCGGGCAGAAGGGCGAGCTGGTGTGCACCCGGCCATTTCCCTCCTGTCCGCTCGGCTTCTGGGATGACGCGGACGGCAGCCGATTCCGCAGCGCCTATTTCGAACGCTTCCCCGGTGTCTGGGCCCACGGCGACTATGGCGAGATTACCGACAATGGCGGCTACATCATCCATGGCCGCTCCGATGCGGTCCTCAATCCGGGCGGCGTTCGCATCGGCACCGCGGAAATCTATCGCCAGGTAGAGCGGGTGGAAGAGGTGCTGGAAAGCGTGGTGATCGGGCAGCAGTGGGGCGACGATGTCCGGGTGGTGCTGTTCGTCATCCTGCGCGACGGCCTGCAGCTGGACGCAGCGCTCGAACAACGGATCCGCGACACGGTGCGCGAACGTGCCACTGCGCGGCACGTGCCCGCGCAGATCATCCAGGTGGCGGACATCCCCCGCACCCGCAGCGGCAAGATTGTCGAGCTGGCAGTGCGCGACGTGGTGCATGGCGAGCCGGTGAAGAACACCGATGCCCTGGCCAATCCCGAGGCGCTGGCCTTGTTCCGCGACCTGCCGCAACTGGGCGATGGCCCACGGAAGCCGTGATGACGACCGCGCCGGAAACTGTCCGCTCCCTGTCCCGATAATGGCCGCGTACGGTGTGATTGCAGTAGTTAAGCGCCTCGCGATTTGGGTATCATTCGCACTCTTTTTGCGACTCGCCAGAGGCTTATGACATTCCAGCAGCATGCCAAACACGATCGCCAGGTCGCCCTGTGGCTCCTGTTCTGCGCTTCCGTCGTATTCGGCATGATCATGCTGGGCGGGGTGACCCGGCTCACCCACTCGGGGCTGTCCATGGTGGACTGGAAGCCGCTGATGGGCGTGATCCCGCCTATGTCGGAACAGGCCTGGATCGAGACCTTCGAGCAGTACAAGCAATACCCGGAGTACCAGCAGGTCAACAAGGGTATGGAGCTGCAGGGCTTCAAGCGTATTTTCATGTACGAGTACCTGCACCGTGTGCTCGGCCGCCTGATCGGGGTGATCTTCTTCTTTCCCATGCTGTACTTCGCGCTGCGCGGACGCATCCGCGCCGGGCTGATGCCGCACCTGTGGTTCCTGTTCCTGCTTGGCAGCCTGCAGGGTTTGCTCGGCTGGTACATGGTCAAGAGCGGCCTGGTCAACGTGCCGCGGGTAAGCCAGTACCGCCTCACCGCCCACCTGGGGCTGGCCGTCCTGATCTACGCCTACATGCTGTGGCTGTTCTTCGACCTGGTATTCCTGCGCGAGCAGCGTGCCCAGCGCCTGCGGCGTTCACTCGCCGGCTGGTCCCTGTTCCTCGTCGGGCTGGTGTACCTGATGATACTCAGCGGCGGCCTGGTGGCGGGCACCCGGGCGGGCCTGGCCTATCCCACCTGGCCGCTGATGGGCGAGACCTTTATACCCCCGGGACTGTACGCGATGACGCCCGCCTGGCTGTCGGCCTTCGAGGACGTGGTCACGATCCAGTTCAACCACCGCATGTTCGCCTACCTGCTGGTTGTCCTGCTCACCGCGTTTGCCATTATCGCCTTCCGGGATGGCGGGCGGCAGCGCTCCAGGCTGGGTGCGGTGCTGCTCGTGGCGGCACTGTTCACGCAGGTGATACTCGGCATCAGCACACTGCTGCTGCACGTCCCTGTCGCCCTGGGTACGGCGCACCAGGGGGGCGCCGTGGTGCTGCTGTCGGCGATGCTGTTCCTGGCGCATGTGCAGGTGCGCCAGTGAGCGCGGTGACGTCACCCGCTGCACAGGAATTGCGTTCTGCCCGGGTGTGCTCCAGCAGCGCCCCGGTTACAGGGATTGCAGCGCGCGGCATGCGCCCGGGACTGTGAGCGACTGAACCGGCGAGTGGCGTAGACGAAAAAGCCCGGCAGGCTTGCCGGGCTTTGCTGTGTCGAAAAGCTGCTGTAGGTGCTACCAGTACTTGGGCGTCTTGTCTTCCTCGCGGCGACCCTCGCCCTTGCGGCGCGGTTCCTTGTCTATCTCGAAACGCACGTCGGTGCGTCGATCCTGTTGCTTGCGGCGCATTTCCTCGCGCCTGTCGGGCCCGTTGTACTTTTCGCCGGAGCCCGACTCTTCCTTGTCGGACTCGTCCGGCCGCTGGCCGTAGAAAGAGGATTTGCTCGGCATGATACTGTCCCTCCGTGATCAGACACTCTTCATTGTAGTCTGATACAACGGCGGGTGAATAGCAGCCGCCCCCGGCAGGGGGCGACGGAATTTACAACTTATCTGTGAACTTTTTCACAGTTGGCCGTGTCGGCGGCGCTACTGCCCCATCCTTGCCAGTACGTCTTCGACGCTGGGGCCCTCCAGGGTAACGTGCTCGCGAGTGCGGACCTGGTCTTCGCGGATGTCGGCGACGTTCGTCATGAACTGGCTGTACCACTTGCGTACCAGGTGGATGGGGCCGTCGCCATCGCACATCAGCGGGTTGTCGATAATGCACTTGTTGTTCCAGACCGCCACATCCTGGTGGAAGGACTCGATGTTCTTCTCCATGTACTCTTCCACCATGGCCTTGTTCTGGGCCTTCGACGCCTTCGGGTCCTTCTGCATCATGACGCCGAAGTTGATGGTGAATTCGCTCATGTCCGTGGGTACGTGGCTCACCAGCAGGTGCACCTTCATGGGGTGGCCGTCCATCATGCCGGTCATCGTGGTGGTCATGTAGGCCGGCCCTTCGTAGCGCGCCACGGAGGTGATCAGCCCCTCGTCACCCTCGGTGAGAATCTCGTGGCCGCCCACCATGTACTGCACGAACTTGTGCCCTTCCATGGTGTTCTTGAACGATTTGACCGTGGAGTAGTGGATCGGGCCGAAGTGGGCCATGTCCGCCATGTTGTCCACCAGTTCCCGACCCAGCGACTGGATGGGAATGGCTTCCATTTCCCAGTCGGTCCAGTCCTCCGAGTACCAGTCATCCAGTCGCTCCGGCTCCTGCTCGGGGATCGGCGGGTTGCCCTCGGGATCCTGCCAGACGAATACCAGGCCGTTTTTCTCCAGCACCGGCCAGGACTTGATGACAGCCTTGTCCGGGATCTTCCTGGCGTAGGGGATGTCGTCGCAGACACCGTCGGCACCCCAGCTCCACAGGTGGAACGGGCAGATCACGGAATTGCCCTTGACCTCCCCGCCGCAGAGGTCGCCGCCCATGTGCGGGCAGTAGGCGTCGAGGATATGCACCTCGCCGTCCTGCTTGCCGCGGTAGGCCACCAGCTTGGTGCCGAAAATCTTCAGCTCGCGGGGCTTGTGGCTGACGCTGTTGGTCGCGCCGATGACGTACCAGCCGCGGGCGTAGCGCTCCTCGCGCTCGTCAGCCTTGATGACGTAGGGTTCGCGCTTGGGTTGTGTCTCTTTCTCGATAGCGGTCATGTCGACTCTCCGGGGCAGTCCTTGTTGCAAATTATGGTGCCGTGCTTCTGGCCGCGCCATCGTCCGTACGGACCAGGTGCGCCCCTTTGTCCTCCAATCTTGATGCAAATCAAGCGGCCGGTTTCGTTGATTGAACCGGCCGCCACTAGAGGAAGAAGTCCGCGTTCTCTCCGCCCATCATGGTGCCGCCCAGGTTGCGGCCGAACTTGAACAGGTTGTTTGCCACGTGGGTGCGTCCCGCGTTGATATCCAGCCAGGCGCGGTTCAGCGGGTGTTCGCGGAAGATGCCCTGCGCGCCGCAGGAGATAAACATCTGGTTGATGGCGTCAGTGCACTTGCTCGATACCAGCGAGGCGTCGTAGCGCATCTTGATGCGCTCGTTGATATCCAGCGCCTGGCCGCTGCGGGCCGCCTCCACCATCGCGTCGAAGTTGCGGAACATGATGGTCTGGCACTCGTCCACCGTGGACACCGCGTTGGCCAGTGCCATCTGGGCGTCGGGATCGGTGGCGATCTTGTTGCCGTCGTTGAGGCCGACCCGGTCCTTGTTGACCGCGATGTAGCTGTCGACCACGCCCTTGAGGGCGCCGATGCTCGACGAGGAGACCGCGCGTACGAAGATCTGGCCGAAGGGCATACGGAAGATGTAGTGGTCGTTGACTGCATTGCCCGGGCTGTTGCACTCGAAGCCGTGTATGGAGCGGTGTGTGCGGTGCTCCGGCACGAAAGCGTCCTTCACCACGATGTCGTGGCTGCCGGTTCCCTCGAGCCCGCTGACGTTCCAGTTGTCGACGATCTCGTAGTCGCCCAGGGGCACCAGGAAGGTCCGGTAGTCGGGCGCCCCGTCCTCACCGGTCGGCGGGACCATACCGCCGAGGAACGCCCACTTGCAGTGCTTCGAGCCGGAGGAGAAGCCCCAGTGGCCGGACAGTTTGTAGCCGCCCTCCACGTGTTCCACCTTGCCCACGGGCATGTAGGAGGAGGAAATCAGCGTGGCGTCGTCGTCGCCCCACACGTCCTGCTGCGCCCGATCGTCGAACAGGCCCAGCTGCCAGTTGTGGATCGCCACGACGCCCAGCACCCACGCTGTGGACATGCATGCCTCGGCGAGGATCATCTGCACGCGGAAGAAGACCTCGGGGTCGAGTTCAAAGCCGCCGTAACGCGCTGGCTGCATGATGCGGAAAAAGCCCGCCTCCTGCATCTCGGTCACGGTTGCCTCGGGCAGTTGGCCGAGACGTGCGGTCTCCACGCTGCGTTCGCGCAGCGCCGGCAGCATGTCACGGGCGGCCTGGTAGAGCTGTTCGGTGAGATTGGGTTGTGCCGCTGTCATGGTGGCTTCTCCTCGCGTTGTCATCGTTCAGTGCCACTATGCGATTCGCCCGCGTCGTGCTCATACCTCAAATCGATTAATTGGCAGCAGCTTGCAGGGCAACCTTGATATGGATCAAGAATATGGATGCAGGAGCGCAGGCGGTTGCCGTTGCCGTCTGTGGCGCAGGAGATGCCCTGCCCGGTAAGTAGCCGCGCGCCGGCCCTAGACGGACAGGGCGCAAATCCTGCTGATGTGACTGTAGGGCAGGCCCGACTGTTCGTGATACTCGTTGAAGGCCGCCTGTAGCAGCTTCATTTCGCGCATGCTGGTGGGGTTGTCGCGAATGTCCAGGCCGGCCTGTTGCAGGCAGCGCACCACGTCGCCGGTGACGATGAAGGTGTCCCGGCCCATGTTGCGCAACACGCGCTGGCCGGTCATGCCGCCCAGGCGCGCCCCGCGTTTCTTCAATAGCGCGAACAGGCCGATCAGGTCATCCGCCGGCCAGGCGGCGACGAATTTGCCGAAGCTGCCGTGTTCTTGCGCGATATCGAGGATGAAGCGGGCGTTGTGCTGCACGCACAGTACCTTTTGCCGGTTGCGAACGATGCGTGGATTGCTGGCGAAGCGGTCTATCTGCTCCGGGCTGAGCATGACGATTTTTTCCGGCGGAAAGCCGAAGAACACGTCCTCGAAATCGTCCCACTTGCGGTCGATCACGCGCCACACGAAACCTGCCTGGAATACGCAGCGCGTCATCTCCGCCAGCCAGCGATGGTCCGCCGTGCGCTTCAGTGAGCCGCCGCTGCGCACGGTGGGCAGCAGGGCGTTCACGGCCTTGCTCCCGCCGTGGCGTTTGCGGGCGCGCTTGAGTATGTCGGCGAAGTTCTCCGGCATCTGGGGAGTCGACAATGTCCCGGTGTATCGGGCAGTGCGGTGGGCTGGGTCTGTGCGTATGTAAGTGGCAGTCAGTCTTTACTGTGACTGCCGTCGCACAGGGGTTGGTTGGCGGTAGCCTTGCAGCCGCAGAAGAACACCTTGCCATCCTCGGCGGCGTCGTAGCGCAGCGGCGAAAATCCCGTGTCTTTGTGGGAGCCGTCGCAGAAGGGCTGGCTCTGGCTGAGTCCGCACGCACACCAGAAATAACTCTCGCCTGCCGTCACGTCCACGCCATAGGGGGTATCCGACGCGCGTTTTGCCTTGTCCATCTCGATTCTCCTTGTCGACCGGGTGTATCGCTGCTGCCAGGTGGCGCCACCTGCACATGCCGTCTCGAGGCAGTGTAGAGCATGTGCGCGCCGCGGTCACTGATCCGTCGAGGTGAGTCGCAAGGCGCTATTGAGAAGGCTTGATTAGCGTCAAGGTCTGTTCACGCGTTGGGCGCTAGCCTAGTAACCATAGACGAGTAATTTCATCCAGGCACGGAGAAAAAAGATGAACAAGACCATTCTACCCGCTGTCGCTGTCTGCCTGCTACTGCCGTTTCCCGCTGCGGCGGAGACCGCCGTGGAGGAGGGCCAGCGCCTGTTTCGCGAACACTGCCGCCACTGTCACGACAGCGGTTCGGAGCACGGCAAGTACACGCCCATGACGCTGATCCAGGACCAGTGGGAGCGTTTTTTCCGGCGCAAGTATGAGCGCAAGCACCGCAAGGTCATGGACGACAAGCAGGGCGGTGTGCCGGTTACGGAGGCGATCAGCCCTGAAGTGCTGGAGAAAATCAGGAACTTCGCCATCGATCACGCGGCTGATACCGACCAGCCGATGACCTGCGGATGACCAGACCCCCTACGGAGAGCCAAACGATGAAAAAATCACTGATGTCCCTGGCCGTGGGCGCTACGGTCGCCGCCCTCACGTTTTCCACCGCCGCCGGCGCGGCGACCGTTGAGGAGCTCAGCACGCAGCTGGAGGCCATGAAGGCCCACATGGAGAAGATGCAGCAGGAGCTGGATGCGCTGCGCGCGAAAGAGGCGCAGAAATCCGATACCGCGATCGCCGACATGGATGATGCCGAGCTGAAGGAAGAGGTCATCGTGCTGCGCGAGGACGTGGATGAGCTGGACGAGCGCGTGATGAAGCCCGAGCGGCACGCCGCCGTCGACGCGCTGGAGTGGGGCGGGGATTTCCGCTTCCAGGTTCACTCGCTGGATTCGCAGATTCCCGATCATTTCAACGGCCTGCAGATGCAGGGTGACTTCATCGGCCTGCTGCAGAACTTCCAGCTGCTGGGTGACAACTTCACCTTCGACGAGCTGTCCCAGGCCTTCGCGACCCTGCAGGGTTTTCCCCCCGAACAGACCGGCCCCATCATGCAGCAGATTGCGCAGGAAAACTTCGTGAGGGGCTACAGCTTCAACGACGACCTGGTGCGCACCAGCCGCCTGCGCCTGGAGATGCGCGCCGACGTGGCGGAAGACGTGATGTTCTACGGGCGCCTGGCCATGTACAAGGTGTGGGGCGATTCCACCGGCGTGCAGATTTTCAACGGCCAGCCCAACTCCATCAACTGGGATGGCACCCAGACCACCTATCCCAACTCGGACGACGCCATCCGCGTCGACCGGGCCTACTTTACCTGGAACGAGATTCTGGACACCGGCGCCTTCCTCTCCATCGGGCGGCGCCCCTCCACCGGCGGCGTGCCGATCAACTTCCGCAACGACGAGCCCCGCGGCGGCACGCCCATGGGATCGCTGTTCAACTACCAGTTCGACGGCATCACGGTGGGCTACCACTTCAACGACTACTCGGTGGTGCGCCTGTGCTACGGCGTCGGTTTCGAGTCCGACTGGGGCAATGCGAGCCAGCTGACGCGGCCCTCGGACCGCCTCGACGACGCCTACTTCTACGGCCTGGTGTGGGACATCTGGGACACGCCGAGCATGTACATTCATGCGATCGTTGCCCGCGCCGAGGACATCACCGACGGCTTCCCGGCGACCACCGTCCTGCCCTTCGACCCGATCACCGGCGAAGCGATACCGGCTGACCTGCCGATTCGCTTCACACCGTCGGGCACCATCGGCGACATGGACCTGGCCGGCTTCGTCATCACGCGGCGCGACGGCCCGCTGGACTACTTCCTCAGCTACGGCTACATGGAGAGCGATCCCACCGACTATTTCTCGCCCTTCGGCGGCATGTTCAGCGATCCCTTCACGACGCCGGAATCCGAAGATGGCGACATGATCTACGTCGGCGCGCGGCTGAACCTCAACAACGACCGCACCAAGATCGGGCTGGAGTACAACCACGGCTCCAAGTACTGGTTCAACTTCGCACTGGGTGAGGACGACTTCCTGTCGCCGAAAACCAGCACCCGCGGGGATGTCTGGGAGGCCTATCTGACCCATCGCATCCGCGACCGCTTCATCTTCAAGCTGGCGTACATCGACTACCAGTACGATTACTCCGGTTCCGGCTGGCTGCTGGGTGCGCCGAAGGACCTGGATGACACGCCGGTGCTGGGTTACCCGACCTACGACGAGGCGCAGATGTGGACACTCGGCCTGGAGGCGCGCTTCTAGTATGACGTGCCGCACCCTCGTGGTTGCCGGCTGGCTGCTGTTCCTGTCGGCGGCCGGTGCGCTGGCGCACGACGCGGACAAGCCCAACCGGCACGCGGACCGCTACCAGCACTACGAGGGCACAAAGACCTGCCTGGAGTGCCATGAAGAGGAGGCGCTGACGTTCTTCCACAGCCGCCACTACCAGTGGCGCGGTGGCGCGCCGGACCCGGATGAGGCCCGCGCCGCCAGGGACGCGGAACTGGGCAAGCTGACCACCATCAACGACTTCTGCACCACGCCCGGCTACCAGTGGATCGGCGAGGTGGTCAATGACAAGGGCAAGGTACTGGCGCGCGGCTGCAGTTCCTGTCACTCGGGGCTGGGGAAGATGCCCGGTACCGAGCCGACGCGGGATCAGCTGGAGAACATGGATTGCCTGATCTGCCATGCCTCGGGCTATCGCCGCAACCTGTACCGGGACGAGCAGGGCGAGTGGGAGTGGCGTCCGATCCTGTACGAGAACCAGGAGGGGCTGGACATAGTGTCCAAGCGCGTGACCCTGCCCGATCGCGCCATCTGCCTGCGCTGCCACGCCGCGTCCGGCGGCGGCCCCAACTTCAAACGCGGCGATATCGAGTACATCCTGAAGGAGCCGGATTTCGAGCACGACGTGCACATGGCGCCGCGTTCCGAGGGCGGCCAGGACATGTGGTGCATCGATTGCCATACCGATGACGAGCACACCCACCGCATGATCGGGCGAGGGATCGACCTGGCGGCCAACGACCGGCCCGACCGCACGCTGGACTGCAGCGGCCAGTGCCACCAGGATTTCGCACACCAGGACAATGCGGACCTGGACAGGCACGACCGGCTGACCTGCCCCACCTGCCACATTCCCAGCTTCGCCAGGGACGAGGCCACCGACATGTTCCGCGACTGGTCCAACGTCCACTTCGACGAGGACAAGGGCAAGTACATGTATGACCAGGAGCTGGAGTATGACGTGGAGCCCGTGTACGCCTGGTACAACGGCGACCGCTACGCCCAGACGCCGGGCAAGGCCGTGCGCCGCGATGCCCGCGGCCGCGTGGCCATGATCCTGCCTGAGGGCGACCGCGATGACCCGCAGGCCCGGATCGCGCCCTTCAAGCTGCATCGCGGCAGGCTGCCGGTGCTTAAGCAGCAGCAGTGGCTCGCCCCCCTGACCACCGAGGAACTGTACGTGCACGGCAACCCGGACCAGGCGGTGCGCGACGGTGTCAGGCACTGGTACGGCCTGGAGGTAGATGCCGACGATTTCGTGTGGGAGGAAACCATCCGCTACAT
>JAWVYG010000034.1:0-10566 GCA_033722815.1 Halioglobus sp. | reverse complement strand
GCTGCTGGTCGTCTACCGTGCGTTCCTGAAGTAGTCACGGCGTGACCGGTCGATCTGCCAGCCTTCCCCCGCGTCGGGGTGTGCCTCCTTCCTGCCTCGGCGGCGGGTTCGCCTGATGCCCGGGCACCGTTCCGGTACGTTCACCGGTGCGCGCGGCGGCAGCGTGTTCTACCAGTGCTGGCTGCCTGCCGATGATCCGCGGGCGGTCATCGTGCTGGTGCATGGCGCCGCGGAGCACAGTGGTCGGCACGCGCGTCTGGCCACACACCTGGGCGGGCTCGGCTACGCCGTCGCCGCCCTCGACCTCGACGGCCACGGCAGGTCCGACGGCGGCCGCTGTTGCCTGCGCAGTTTCGACGATTACGTCGACGACGCGATGACCCTGAGCCGCCTGACGCGCGGGGATTTCCCGCACGCCCCGCAGGTGTTGCTGGGCCACAGTATGGGCGGGCTCGTTGCCGCCAACCTGCTGCTGGCGCACCAGGACGAATTTGCCGGCTGCATCCTGTCGGCGGCGGCTATCATGACGCAGCGGGATCCGCCGGCCTTCCAGCTATGGCTCGTGCGGGTGTTGTCGCGACTGGCCCCGCGCCTTGGCGTGCTGCAACTGGATGCCGCCGGCGTGAGCCGCGATCCCGACGTGGTCGATGCTTATGTGAACGATGAGCTGGTCCATCGCGGCAGGATGAGCGCGCGCCTGGTGGCGGAGCTGTTCCGGGCGATGGCGGCGGCGCAGTCCCGGGCCGCACAGATCACCCTGCCGATGCTGATCCTGCATGGCGCCGACGACGCCATGACCGATCCTCGCGGCTCGCAGTACCTGCACGAGTACCTGGGGTCCCCGGATAAGGAACTGATCGTGTACCCCGGGCTCTACCACGAGATCTTCAACGAGCCGGAACACCCGGTGGTGTTCGCGGACGTGGAAAACTGGCTGGCGCGGGTGTTGTAACCCCGCGGCGGCGCAATCAGGAATAGGGCAGGAAGTCGAAGGAGTAGTTGACCCGCGTATCGGTCGCCTGTTCCTGGCCGAACTCGATCAGGTTGATGCGCGCCAGTATCTTGCGTGTCAGGGCGTCGTCGGCCAGCTCACTGGATAGCAGTTTCAGCTCTTTGACCGCACCGCTGGCGTCGATCAGCATCTCGAATACCAGTTTGCCCTGCAGCAGCGGGTCCCGGCGTAGCGCGCGATTGTAGATGGCGAAGATTGCGCCCTTGTTGAGATCCATGACGCGCCGAATCGACTCATCCGAGCGTCCTGTCAGACGCTGCGCAGCCGCGCTGGTGGTGCCCTCGCGCTTTTTCGAGCCGATCGTGCTCTGCACGCGTGTCGTTTCGCGTCCGGAGATAGCCGGCCCGCCCGTATCGGCACTCAATGCCGCCGTCTGTACACCGCCGCTGCTTGTCGGGGCGTCGCTGGTGATGACGGCGCGCTGCAGGTTCGCCGCCTGCGCTTCGCCGCGGCTGGTCTGCGTGCTGTTGAGTTTGTTCACGTCGACGGTGTCGCGCAGAGACTGCAGGTCGTCGCGGAAGGCGAGCACCCCGGCCTGCGCGGCCGCCTCCCGCGCCCTGGCCAGCTTATCCACCTTAGGCTCCTGCGGCGGAGGCGTCGCCTCCACCACCTGTTGCGGCGGGGTTTGCGCCTGTACCGGCTCCGGTTGGACAGGTTCGGGTTCGGGTTCGGGTTCGGGCTCGGGTTCAACGGGCGGCGGTTCGGGCTCGACCTCGCGCGGTGCGGGCAGCGCCTTCTCCTGCAGCACAACCTGCACCAGGTGATCCGGTTCCTCGACGACCGTGACGCTGACGTCCTGCAGCGGCAGCAGCGGGAATACCACGGCAAGCACCAGCAGGATGCCCAGCGCGGTGCGGGTTATATTGCGAAACAGCCGGTCTTCCCGGGTAGTCGACTCCCAGGGCAGCAGCAGCTCCTGTGCCTGGACCTGCGCGTTCACGGTGCGCTCCCCGCCACCGCGAGGCCTGTATCACTGCTTTCGGCGCCGGACTGCGCGACGCTGTTGACCGCCAGGGACACGTTCCTGTAGTCGCTCGCAGCGCACGTCGCCATGACCCGCTTGAGCAGTGCATAGGGCGTGTCCCTGTCACCCATGATGACCACGGGCCGCCCACCGGGCAGGTCCTGTTCCTGCGCCTGCAGGTTTGCTGCGCGACGCAGGGCGTCCGCCAATGGCGGCAGGGTGTTGCCCGGCGTATCGTCCAGCTCACCCAGGCTCGCGACGCTGACACCGTCGGCGAACAGCTCCGAGTCGCTGATGCGAATGATCAGGGCGGGCTGCGGCCGGCGCTCCGAGACGGAGTCGGGCAGCGTGACGTCCCTGGCCGGTTGCAGCACCTCGACGTCGCCGTTGTTGACGATGAGGAAGAGCACCAGGATGGTGAAGATGTCCATCAGCGCGACCAGGTTGAGCCGGGGCGGCCTGGCCATGCGTTTGTGATTGCGCGCCATGCGACGCGCGCGCAGTGAGCTGCTCATTGCTGTTCCCCCTGCGCTGCCACGGGCGCTTCGCCGAAGGCGATGTCGGGGAACAGCGCCGCATCGACCACCGACGCCGCGACGAGCGCCTTGAACGAGCGTACCGTGTCCATGGCGTGGACGATCGCCTGGTAGTTCACCTGCGGCTCGGGAAGGATGGTGATTGCCTGCCCCTCGATACCGCGTTCGCGCAACTGGCGCTTCACTTCCTGCAGTACCAGGCTGAGCAGCTCGAAGTCGTACTCGCCCTCGGCCGTCATGGGGATATCCTTCAACAGGATGCCCTCGGGGTAGTTCACGCGCAGGCCGTCCACGCCGATCACCAGTTCCGGCGCGGGATCGGGCGCCTCCTTCGACGCGGTAGCGGCGGCCGGGGGCAGTGAAATATCGAGCACGGTGATGCGTGAGAACACCATGCCGAGCAGCAGTATCGGCACCAGCACGATCATGAGGTTCATGAACGCGGTGATGTCGAGTTCCGCTTCCTCGCCCCGCTTGTGTCGACGTCGTTTCATTGTGCTTGCGCTGGTCTCGCCGCAAGTGTGCCGTCGCTTTCCGCCAGCACGTTGAGTACCTTCACGCTGGCCATCTCAAAACTGTCCACCAGCTCCGTCGTCTTGGTCTGGAGCACGGCGTGCAGCAGCAGCAGCGGGATGGCCGAGATCAGTCCGAAGGCGGTGGTGTTCATGGCCACGGAAATCGAGCTCGACAGCATGGAGGCCTTCTCCGTCGGCGCCGCGTCGGCCACCGCGCTGAAGGCGGCGATGAGGCCGACGATCGTGCCGAGCAGCCCCAGCAGGGTGGCCACGTTGGCCAGTGTGGCGAGGTACTGGGTGCGTTTCTCCAATCCCGGCAGCGCCTCCATCACGCCTTCTTCCATGGCCGACTCGATGTCGTCCCGCCGGCGGCTGCCGGCGAAGCGGGTCAGGCCGGCGGCCACGATGCGGTTCATCGGGACGCGCGATTCCTTGCCCAGGCGGATGATCGGCGCGTAGTCGCGTTCCCGCAGGTGTTTCATCGCCGTGTTGAACGCGCTGCGATTGCGCCGCCGGGCGCTTCCCAGCACCATCCAGCGCTCCACGGCAATGGCCAGCCCGATCACCAGCACCGTGGCGATCGGGTACATGAAGGGTCCCCCGCTCTGGAAGAACCTCACTACGACGTCGTATATGTCCATGTTGAGCTCCTGTGTCGTTGTCAGTTGTCGTTAATGATTGTCGGTTGTCGTTAATGATTGTCGGTCGCGGTGCCGGCGCCGGCCCCCGCGTCATTGTTTGCTGCCTGGCTGCCCCTGATCGCCGCGCGGAAGGTCAGTGAGCGCCTGTACTCGTCGCGGTCCAGCGGTGTGAACAGGTCCGGGGCGATACCGTTGTGTAGCTCGTAGTCCAGCTGCGCCGCGTCCGGCTGTTGCCACGGCACGATGTACATGACCTTCGGCTGCTCCCTGGAGCCACTCACCGTGCTGTGCAGGGTAACCACCGGTTCCTGTGCCTGCGCAGCCACGGCCGCGAGCAGGATCAGCGCCGCGATGCGCATCTAGATGGCCTCCTTCGCCAGGCCGGGACGGCGCCGCTGCAGGTCTGCTATCCAGCCGGCAACGACGCGTTCGTTGGCCGGCTGCAGCGCCTGGTAACGCGTGTAGTGGTGCAGCGCCTTGTCCGGCATGCCGCGGTAGAGATCGTAGAGAATGCCCAGGTTGCGGTGCGTCAGCGCCTGCTCCTCGTCGACCGCAAGGGCGGACTGGTAGGCTGCCTCCGCGCCGTCGAAGTCGCCCTCGCGGCGGCGTTCGAGGGCCTCTTCGTTCAGGCGCTGTATCTTCCGTCCGGCGCGATTGCCGAAGAAGCCGCCAAGGCCCTCGGACTGCGCTATGTCCATGGTCTCGGTCTTGTCGTAGCGCGCGGGCAGCAGGCGGGCAAGTTCCGCGAAACTCCCCTGCACCCACTGGTCGTAGACACCATCCCAGCTGCGCTGCGCATTCTGCGCGTGTGCGGCGATCGCCTGTTCCTCGAAGGGGTAGGCCTGCTCCTCCAGCATGATGTCGTACTGTTCCAGCGCCAGCGCGTCCAGCGACGCCGGCCGTGGCGACCCCAGCAGCGCTTCACTGAACTGCTGGTAGATGCGCGCAATGCGGTAGTTGGACAGGGTGGAGAATTCCTCCACGCCGTAGTCGAGGCATTTGCGGTAGAGTTCCAGCGCCCGCTCCATGGCCGCTTTCTTGGCCGCCAGGGATTGCTGCAGCGGCTGCGCCAGCGCGGTGGCGTCGTACACGGCGTACGCCTGTGCCGCGAGGACGCTGGTCGAGTTCGCGGCGAGGTAGGCGGAGCGGGGCGTGGCGCTACTGCCGGCACCGTCGTGTGCCAGCACCATGCGGTTCAGCCAGTAGCGCCGCTTCTCCTCGTTCCCGGTGGCCGCGTACAGGCCGGCCAGTCGGTTCAGCACCTCGACGTGCTCATCCAGTGGTTGCTGCCAGGCCCCGGCGTGGTCGCGGTAGCGTGCGATGGCGGATTGCGTGTCGCCGGAGCGCTCGTAGTACTCGGCCGCCAGCAGTGTCGCCTGCCGCGACACGGCGTCATCGGCGCCAGTCGCGGCGAGACGCTGCAGCTCGACGGCGGCATCGCGCCACTGCTCCGTCTGCTCGTAGTTACCGATCAGCAGTTTGCCGATACCGGCGGAGAGTGCGTGCTCCGGATAGCGCTCGCGAAAATCGACCAGCAGGGCGTTGGCCTGCGCGAGATCCCCGGCGCGGATGTAGGCACCGGCCGCGTCGTACTGGGCGTTGACGCTCACGGCGGAGGCGGGCGCCGTGGCCAGGATACGCTCGAACTGCGCTGCCGCCGCCAGGTGATTGCCCTTGTCCGACTCCGACTCGCCCGCGCGGTAGATGGCCGTTGCCAGGCGCTCGATGGTATCGGCGCGACGCTCGTCATCGGCGGGCATCTGCGCCAGGCCCTGCCGGTAGGCCTCTTCGGCCCGGGTGTGATCCTGCAGTGCGGACATGCTGTGACCGATCACCAGCCAGGCCGGTGCCAGCACTTCGGCGGGGACGGCGGGCTCCCTGGCGGTCAGCGCGGACGCCGCGCCTGCGGCGCCCGGGTAATCTCCCGCCTGCAGCAGTTCCGAGGCCGTATTGAGCATCACGGTCGGCGCCCGTGCATCGAGGGGGAAGTCGTCGAAGAAGCGCAACTGCGTGTCGATCCTAGCGCGCCCCAAAGCCGGTTCGGCCTGGTCCGGGCGCGCGGCTGCCAGCTCGCGGTGGGCCAGTATGGCGCTGTAGCCCGCGTCCGCCGCGCGCGCATAACCCTGGAAGCTGTAGGCCACCTGCTCGTAGGCCGCAGCCGCCCCGGCGTAATCGGCGGCCTCGAACAGGCTCTCGGCGAGCAGGAAGGTCAGTTCCGCCGCATCGGGATCGCCCGGGAAGCTCTGCAGGTACAGGCGGTAATAGCCCGCGGCGCGTGCAAAATCCTCGCTGCCCGCGTTGGCCTGCTCGGCTGCGTCCTGGGCCGCCTGGGCGGTGGCGTGATAGTGGCTGGCCAGCTCGCGCATGTAGACGCGCAGCTTTTCGGCCATGCCACCCTGCGCTGCGGCATCCGCGCCCTGCCAGTACGCACCCGTCGGCACGTAGCGGGCGACGTAATCCTGCTTGGCCTGCAGAATCAGCTCGCGGAAACCGCCGGCCTCCAGCGCCTCGATGGCGTAGACCTGGAAGCGGTGCGCGTGGGCCGAGTCGGGGTGCTGCTCGATGAAGGCGCCGAACGCGCCCGCGCTGTCGCGGTAGCGCTCCTGGGAGAGATAGAGCTCCCCCAGTGCGCCGTAGATGCTGTGCAGGTAGTGGCGGTCGCCGAGACGCTGGTAGGCGGCCGTCACCTGCCCGGCGCCGCCAAGGTGGTTGAAGGCCAGGGCCAGTACGCGCAGGCTGTCGGTCGCCAGTTCCTGGTCGCTGCGCGGCAGTGCGTCCACGCGCCGCCCATCGCTCAGCAGCTGGTCGAGGCTGTAGGTGATAGCCTCCACCGCGCTGTCGTAGCGGTGCTGCTTGAAGCGCGACCAGCCCTGCATGTAGAGCGCGCGGGTGAAGAAAGGTGTCTGTGCGCCGTAGGCGATGACCTCGCCGTAGGTATTCTCTGCCGCGCCGTAGTCGCCGCCGGAGAAGTAGCGCTCGGCGCGCCTGAAGTGCACCTCGGGCAGGTGTACGGAGCCCGCGGCCGACGTGCTCATCTGCTCCAGCGTGCGCATGGACTGTTCGGGGCGTCCGCTCAGGTCATAGGCCCGGGACAGCTGGTACTGGATGCGGTCGCGCCTGGGGTAGTCGGGGTATTCCTGCAACAGCTGCCGGTAGGCTGCGATCGCCTGGTCGAAAAAAGCGTCCCGCTGTTCGCCTTCGAGCAGCCGTGCTTCCGCACCCAGCATCTCGATGTCCGCGAGCCGGTGCAGTATGCCCAGCCTCGTCTGCTCGTCCTGCTGCCGGGTGAGTACCTGCCGGTACAGCGCGGCGAGCTCCGCGTGGCTGAGCAGCGGCAGCGCCGCAGCGGACGTCGGAGCCGTAACCGGTTCCAGGTCGGCCAGCGTCGGCAGTGGCTCCTCGAACATGCGCCCGAGCCCGCCGCAGGCGGTGAGTAACAGCGGGGCTGCATAGAGCAGGGCTCTCATGGTTGTGCCCCCCGGGCGCGGTCGTACAGGCGCGCGATCGCCAATTCGCTCTGTGCGAGCGCGCGGGACAGCTGCTCGGCCTGCTGTTCGAGCTCCGTTACAGCCAGCTGCCGCAGGTCCGTCTCCGCGAGCGCGATGGTGTCCGTGACCTGCGCCTGGTGTGCCGCGATCCGCGCGGCGATGGCGTCGATGCGTGGCGAGAAGTCGGACTGGCTCTTCAGTGCAATGGCCTCGTCTACCCTGCGCAGCGCGACGGCGGACTGCGCCACCTCGTTTTCGAGGTCCTGCAACGAGCGTCGCGCCTCCCAGGCGCGCGCCGGGAAGGCCTCGTTGTCCTGCCACAGCAGCAGGCCCCTGAGCCGTCGCAGCCGCTCGGTGTGTTCTGCGCCCGCACCGGTTGCGGCCGCCGCCGCGTCCGCGCGTTCCAGGCGCGCCCAGCGTGCCTGTCCCTCGCTGTCACCGAGGGCCCGGTGGTCGCCGGCGGCGATGGCCTGCAGCGTGCGCGAACGCAGCTGTTCGAATTGCTGCAGCAGCCGCTGCTGCTTTTCGCCGAGGGCGGCGCGGCGTTCACCGCGGGTAATCTCGGCCCATACGCGTTGCTGGTGGGCATCCACGCCGCGCAGGACTTCGATGCGTGAGTCGGCCCGCTGCAGGTGACCGGCGATGCTGTACAGGTCCAGCAGTTCGCGCTGCGCAACCTGGAATTCGTGCCGGCTCGCGAGGTGTTCGAAGTAGGCGGCGTACTCTCCGCGCGGCGGCAGGTCGGCGGTGAACAGCCACTCCCCGCCGCTGTCCCCGGGCAGGCCCAGCAGCTGCGTCATCGGCTCCGTGCGGATTGCCTCGATGGCCCGCTGCAGCCCGGACAGCGCGCCGTCGAACAGGCCGGCGGCGTTGCGGTACTGCTGCAGTGCGCCCGAGTCGCTGCCCAGCTGTGCATACGCGTAAGGTACCGCCAGCAGGCTCTCGCGCACGTTCTGGTCGAGGATGGAGCGCTGCGCCAGTGTCTGCCACGGCGACAGCGCGGCCAGGTAGTCACCCTGTTGCGCGCTGGACCAGCCGTAACCCAGCAGCGCCCGCTCGGACGCCGCGCTGTCCAGCCTGACCTGCCGAAAAATGCCCTGCGCCTCCGCTGGCGCCCCGGCGGACAGCAGCGTGTACGCGGCAGCCGTGAGGCCCCGGTCCTGCAGGTCCCGTGTCTCGTCCGTGTCTGCCTGCCAGTCGACGAATGACGCGAAGAAGCGGTAGGACTCGCCCCACTCGCCGCGTGCCGCGTGCCGCGCACCGAGGTTGTAGGCCAGGTAATAACGCCATGCCGAGGCTTCGTCGAGGCTGTCCAACAGTGCGCGCGCAGTGGCGTCGTTGCCGCCGTACAGCTCGATGGATGCGCGCAGGAAATCCGCCTCCTGGCGCGCGCCACCGCTGTAATCCGACGCAATGCGTGACAGTGAGTACATCGCGCCCGGGGCGTCGTCGCGCTGCCAGGCCAGTTTGCCCAGGTAGAACCAGGCCATGTCGCGGTCGACGCCGTCACCGGCGTCGGCGAGGTGCGCTTCGAACAGGTTCTGCGCACGCTGCCGCATGCCGTAGGAGAGTGCCATGCCGCCGTGCAGCAGCCGCGCCTCGTCGTCGTGCTCACCCAGCTCCGACAGCTGCTGACCGACCAGCAGCTCGGTCAGGGCGTTGAAGTAGTCCTGCTGGTAGTAGTGAAACAGCGTCGCGCCGTAGCGCAGCGATTGCAGGGGTTCCTGCGCCTGCGCCGGCGCCAGCACGAGCGCGGGCAGGGCGCACAGCCCAAGGGCTGCGCGGCGAGCAAAGTTCAGGATTCCCCGGCGTGACATGGCCTCACCATTCACGCACGCTGAAGTGGGGCTGTAGCTGGGCTTCTACATCGGTGATCTTCAGTTCCAGGTGTTTGGCCCCGGTCTCCTTGACCAGGTCCAGCTGCGTCGCCCTGCGGTAGTCGCGGCCCTTGGGCCCCCGGCCCGTGAATACCGCGATGACCTCGTGCTCGCCGGCCTTGAGGTTGCCCTGGTAGAGCCGGTGCACGCCGCCGCGCCGCAGCGCGTCGACCTGCCTGGCGGTGTACAGGTAGTTGGTCACTACCACGCCGTCGATGGTCAGCTTGACCGCATCGAGGGTGAAGAATTCGCCGACGTCCAGCGACAGGAACACGGCGACCTGGGTGTTGTCGGGAAACAGCAGCTCCTCCTCGAGAATGAACAGGTCGCGGTTCAGCTGCAGTGTCGCGGCCTTGAGGTCCTCGACCTCCTTGCCCAGCGTGCGCTGGTCGGTATCTGCCTGCAGCGGCATGGCAAACAGCGTCAGCAGCGCGAACAGCGTTGCCAGGCACGGGAACCGTCCTGGCAGGGAATTCGGCCGGGTTGCGGCGGGGCCCTGCGCACTGGCGCACGGGCGGATTGCGGGTTTGCTAACACTCATGTCAGGTGAGGACTCCCGAGTTGATGCTGGCCAGCGGCTGGAACGCGACGAACCTGTCCCTGGTGGCCGGCGCACCCAGGCCCTGGCCCGGGAAGAAGCCGGATTCGGCGAACAGGTTCTGTTCGCCGTGCAGCGCCATGTAGTTGAGGATGAGCATCTCGACGTTGAGATTGACGTTATTGGCGGCGGGGCTGGACGAGGTATCCACCGAGGCGTCGGTGCGCATCCAGCCCAGTTGCTGGTGCCGCAGCGGGTCGCCCGTCGTGTCCATCAGCGTCGGCGCGCCCGCCGGGTCGAACACGAGGAAGAAGGACGCGGCGGTGGAGGAGTTGTCACCGCTCCACACTCCCTTCGCGACCCCATTGACGACCTCCACGCTGCCGTTGCTTGCCACGGAACCGTCGCTGAAGATGTAAATCATGACGGGGGTGGCGGTGCGCCGCGCGTACTCCAGGCACGCGCCGATGCAGCGGCCGGCGCGCAGGTCCCGCTCTTCGCCGGTGCGCCGGTCACCGGTGTGGTAGTCGTAGCCGCCCATCTCGATGGTGCCGGCACCGGCAATGCCGTCGATCACTAGCTTCATGACCGAGGCCGCCTTCTGGAACTCGCGGTCGCCTTCGAACTCTGCGGCGCTGAAGATGCCGCCGGGGCCGACGATGGCCGGGTCGCGCGACGGGTCCAGTGCGTCGGGCTCGGAGAACTTCTCCAGCGTGTCGGCGCTGCGCAGGTATTCGCAGCTGAGCCTGTCCTTGAGACGCTGGTCCTCCGTCGACGGGTTGGCGATGCCCGTATTGACCATGTCGAGCTTGAAGTCGGTAATGCGCTTCATCGATTCCAGCACCGACACGATATCTTCCGGGTCATCCAGCAGCAGGCTGAGGTCGCCCACGTCCACCAGGCCGCTGGCATCTGAAGGCCGGTCGATCTTGGTCGGGCGTATCTCCGGGTCGATCATCATCGCCGGCGCCATGGAGTTGCCGCCGGAGTCGGAG
>JAWVYG010000033.1:0-10615 GCA_033722815.1 Halioglobus sp. | reverse complement strand
ATGTGCGCCGCGTGGGAGGCGCTGGAGCAGGTGACGATCATTGCCATGGAGGGCTGGTGCATCGGCGGCGGCGCCGCACTGGCCGTGTCCTGCGACTGGCGCGTGGCGGCGCGGGACGCGCGGTTCTACGTTCCCGAGGTGAAACTCGGCATGAACATGAGCTGGCAGAGCGTGCCGCGCTTCAATCACCTCATCGGCCCGGCAAAAACCAAGGAACTGCTGATCCTGGCGGAGCCGGTCGACATGGACACCGCGCAGCGCTGGGGGCTGGTCGACCACGTGAGCGCCCCGGGAGAAGCACTCGCGAAAGCGCGCGAGCTGGCCGCCCAGGTCGCCGCCAGGCCGCCAATCCCGGTGCGCATGGCGAAACGCGCCATCACCGCCAGCGCCGGGGCCCTGGACAACGCGGTGAGCTTCATGGACGCGGACCAGTTCCTGCTGGCGCAAAAGACCGAGGACGCGCGCGAGGGGCCGCTGGCGTTCTTCGAGAAGCGCGAGGGCGACTTCAAGGGCAACTAACGCGCCGCGCCGGCGTGCGTGCAGCGCGCGTACAGGACCGCGGCGCACAGCTACACCTTACCGTTACAGCACCATTGCGCAGGCCGCCAGACGCTGTTGTAGTGTCGGCCTGTCGCGAATACAACCGAGGACCTCACCATGAGCTACAACACACTGCGCTACGACGTCGCCGACAATATCCTCACCCTCACGCTGCACAGGCCGGACCACCTGAACGCGTTCACCGTGGAGATGGCGCACGAGCTGATCGACGCCTTCGGGCGCGCCAGCGACGACGACGAGGTCCGCGCCATCGTCGTCACAGGCTCAGGCAAGGCCTTCTGCGCGGGCATGGACCTGTCGGTGGGCGGCAACGTGTTCGGCCTCAACGAGGACCTGGCGCCCACCATGGCGGATATGGAGACGCGCCTGGACGACCCGGAGATCATCAGCGGTGTGCGCGACACCGGGGGGCGTGTGACCCTGGCGATCTACGACTGCAACAAACCGGTCATCGCCGCGATCAATGGCGCCGCGGTCGGCATTGGCGCCACCATGACCTGCGCCATGGATATCCGCCTGGCCTCCCACAAGGCGCGCATCGGCTTCGTCTTCAACAAGATCGGCATTACCCCGGAGGCCTGTTCCAGCTGGTTCCTGCCGCGCATCGTGGGTATCTCCCAGGCGCTGGAATGGGTCTACAGCGCGGACATCCTCAGCGCGGAAGAGGCCCGGGCCGGCGGGCTGGTCAAGGCGGTAGTGGCGCCGGAGGACCTGCTGGAGGAGGCCTACGCCATCGCCCGCCGCATCGCGCAGCACAGCCCCGTCGCCATCGCCCTGACGCGGCACATGATGTACCGCAACGCTGCCCAGGACGATCCGCTCGCCGCACACAAGGTCGACTCGCTGGCCATGTTTTACGCCAGCAAGAGCAGCGGCAAGGAGGGCGTCGCCTCGTTTCTGGAAAAACGCGCGCCCGAGTTCACCGACCGCACGTCCACGGACATGCCGCCGTTCTACCCCTGGTGGGAGTGACAGCGCAGCGCGCGGCAGCGGCGCGTGCGAGCCCGTGCAACTGGCGTAAACTCTCATGGGCATGGCGCCTTATCCCATGTCGGCGCAGGAGTCATTGAGTAAACTGCTGCATCCACCGCTACAGGCAGGACCCTGAAAATGACAGAGCAGGTCTTACGCATCGGCGGCGCCAGCGGCTTCTGGGGCGATGCGGCCCGCGCCACCGGCCAGCTGCTGGGCTGTGACGAGCTGGACTACATCGTCTACGACTACCTGGCGGAAATCACCATGTCCATCATGGCCAGGGCGCGCGCCAAGGACGACAACAAAGGCTTCGCCACCGACTTCGTCAGCGCCGCCATGAAACCCAACCTCGCGCAGATCGCCAGCCGCGGCATCAAGGTCGTGTCCAATGCCGGCGGCGTCAATCCCGAGGCCTGTGTCGCGGCCCTGCAGGCGGAGATCGAGGCACAGGGACTCGACCTGAAAGTAGCCTGCGTCACCGGCGACGACCTTCTCGAGCGCAAGGCGCAGTTCGCGGCCAACGGCGCGGTGGAGATGTTCACCGGCGAGGACTTTCCCGATCCGCAGAAAATCCTGAGCATCAACGCCTACCTGGGTGCGTTTCCGATCGCGGCTGCGCTGCGGCTGGGCGCCGACATCGTGGTGACCGGACGCTGCGTCGACAGCGCCGTCACCCTCGGCGCCTGCATCCACGCGTTCGGCTGGCAGCGCGACGACTACGACCGGCTCGCCATGGGTTCACTCGCCGGCCACATTCTCGAGTGCGGGCCACAGGCGACCGGCGGCAACTTCACCGACTGGGAAGACGTACCGCGCCTGTCCGAGATCGGCTACCCGGTCGCCGAGATCAGCGCAGACGGCAGTTTCGTCTGCACCAAGCCGACCGGTTCGGGGGGGCTGGTCACCGTCGGCAGCGTCGCCGAACAGATGCTGTACGAAATCGGCGACCCCCAAGCCTACATACTGCCGGACGTGGTGTGCGATTTCTCCACGGCGCAGCTGCAGCAGGTCGGCGAGGACCGCGTGCACGTGACGGGCGCCCGCGGCAGCGCCGCGCCGGACAGCTACAAGGTCAGCGCCACCTTCGCCGACCAGTTTCGCGGCGGCACCTACATGACCTTCTACGGTATCGACGCCGACAAGAAGGCCGAGGCGCTGGGCGAGGCCGTGTTCGAGGCGGCGCGCAGCACGCTGGCCGCCGTCGGCCTGCCGGACTTCTCCGAGACCAGCATCGAGGTGCTGGGCACCGAGAGCCAGTACGGCAACTTCAGCGAAGTCGAGTCCAGCCGCGAGGTGGTGATGAAGCTGGCCGCGAAGCACCCGGAGATGGTCGGCATCGGCATCATGCTCAAGGAGGCGGTGGGCCTGGGGCTGGCGACGCCGCCGGGACTGTCCGGGTTCGCCGGCAGCCGGCCCAGCCCATCGCCGGTCGTACGACTGTTCTCGTATACCGTGCCGCGCTCCGAGGTGGCGGTGACAATCCACCTCGCCGGGCAGACGCATGCGTGTGACGAGGTACACGGCGAGGCGCGCGACGCGGCGCAGCCGGAGCGCCCCGCAGCGCCGGTCGCCGCGCACGACGACGACATGGTCGAGGTGCCGCTGGTGAAACTGGCCTGGGGGCGCAGCGGCGACAAGGGCAACAAGGCCAACGTCGGCATCATCGCGCGCCAGCCCCACTACCTGCCCTACATCTGGGCGGCCCTGAGCGAGGCCGTGGTGACGGATCGCTTCGCCCACTTCCTGGATTCCACCGGCGCGGGCTGCGTGGAACGCTTCCTGCTGCCGGGGAGCCATGCCATCAACTTCCTGCTGCACGACGTGCTCGGTGGCGGTGGCGTGGCCAGCATCCGCAACGACCCGCAGGGCAAGGGCTATGCCCAGCTCCTGTTGTCCTGCCCGATCAACGTACCTGCCGCCCTCGCGGAGACACTGTCATGACGGTTTTCAATTCCAGGATCAACACCAACTCCGAAGGCTTCGCCAAAAACCGCAGCGAGATGCTGGCGCTGGTCGACAGGTTACAGGAGCTCAACGGCCGCGGCGCCAGGATCTCGGCGAGGCGCCGCGAGCGCTTCGAGAAGCGCGGCCAGCTGCTGCCGCGCGAGCGCCTCGCGCGCCTCCTGGACCCAGGCATGCCGTTCCTGACCATCGGCAACCTGGCCGGTTACATGCTCGACACACAGGACGAGGAAAAGTCCATCCCGGGCTCCACCGTGATCACCGGCATCGGCTTTATCGGCGGCGTGCGCTGCATGATCGTGGTCGACGACAGCGGTATCGCGGCGGGCACCCTGACCTCCGGCACCGGCTACCGCGTCACCCGTTGCGAGCAGATCGCCCTGGAGCAGAAGCTGCCCTTCGTGCACCTGGTGGAGAGCGGCGGCGGCGACCTCATCAACTACACCGTGGAGAGCTTCTCCGAGGGCGGTATGCTGTTCGGCAACCTGGCCAGGCTGAGCAAGGCCGGCATACCCGTGATATCCATCCTGCACGGCTCCTCCACCGCGGGCGGCGCCTACATGCCCGGGCTCAGCGATTACGTCATCGCGGTGAAGGGCAACGGCAAGGCGTTTCTCGCGGGGCCGCCGCTGCTCAAGGCGGCCACCGGCGAGATCGCCACGGAGGAAGAGCTCGGCGGCGCCGAGATGCACGCCAGCGTATCGGGCCTGGCGGAGTACCTGGCGGAGAACGACGGCCACGCGGTACAGCTGTGCCGGGAGCTGGTGAAGCGCCTGCACTGGAACAAGGACTGCGAGCGGCCGGTGCGCGCGGGTATCCGCTCGCCCGTGTACGACCCGGACGAGCTGGCCGGTGTGATCCCCTGCGACTACCGCACGCCCTACGACATGCGCGAGCTGGTGGCACGGGTGGTCGACGGCTCCGACTTCATGGATTTCAAGCCGCGCTACGGCGCCGCGACCGTGTGCCTGCAGGCGGAGATCTTCGGCCTGCCCTGCGGCATACTCGGCAACAACGGCCCCATCGATCCCGACGGCGCGACCAAGGCCACCCAGTTCCTGCAGCTGTGCGACCAGGCCAATATCCCGATGCTGTTCCTGCAGAACACCACCGGCTACATCGTGGGCACGAAGTCCGAGCGCGCCGGCATGATCAAGCACGGCTCGAAGATGATCCAGGCCGTGACCAACCTCGAGGTGCCGCGCATCACACTGATGACCGGTGCGAGCTTCGGCGCCGGCAACTCCGGCATGTGAGTGCGTCACTTCTTCCCGGACTTCCTGTTCACGCTGCCCAATGCCGCCACGGGCGTCATGGGCGGGGAGCAGGCCGCCAAGACCATGTCCATGGTCGCCCGGGGCAAGGCGGCGGCCACGGGCCAGGAAGTGGACGAAGAGGCCCTGGGCCAGCAGGAGGCCTACCTCACCAACCTGTTCGACAGCCAGTCCAGCGCGTTCTACACCTCAGGCCACAAGATGGACGACGGCATGATCGACCCCCGCGACAGTCGCAAGACCCTGGGTTTCCTGCTGGAAACCGTGTGGGAGACGCGCCACCGCAGCGTGCGCGAAAACAGTTTCGGCATCGCGCGGATGTAACGCGGGGCCCGCCACCTCCAGGAGCACACCATGGCAACACTTCCACAGACCGACGACCTCGTACTGGAACACTCAGGCAGCGTGCTGACGATCTGGTTCAACCGGCCGCAGGCGAAGAACTCGCTCTCCGCGGCAATGGTCGATGAACTCCACGCCGTGCTCGACGCGGTGCGCGAGGACCGCTCCATCCGCACCCTGATACTGCGCGGCAAGGGCGGCGTGTTCTGCGCCGGGGGCGACATCAAGGGTTTCAAGTCCGGCCTGCAGGAGGGCCCGCCTGACGAGGAGGAAGTCGCCCGCGGCAACCGCGACTTCGGCGACCTGATGATCAAGCTCAACGAACAGCCGCAGGCCGTCATCATGCTGGTGGAGGGCGCGGCTATCGGCGGCGGTCTCGGCCTGGCGAGCATCGGCGATGTCACCATCGTGACCCGCGACGCGAAGTTCCGCCTGTCGGAGACCAGCCTCGGTATCCCGCCGGCACAGATCGCACCCTTCGTCACCGAACGCGTCGGCCTGACGCAGGCGCGCCGCCTGATGCTGACGGGCGCCCGCTTCACCGGCGCCGATGCGGTTGACTACGGCATCGGTCATATCCTCGCCGAGGACGCCGCGGACATGGAGGCGAAGTGCCAGGAGGTTCTCGCCCAGATAGCGCTCTGCGCCCCCGGCGCCAACGCGGTCACCAAGTCCATCGTGTTCGAGGCCACGCGTCTGCCGCGCGGTGAAGCGCTGGATTTCGCCGCGCGCGGTTTCGCGCGCTGCATGTTGTCCGACGAGGGCCGCGAGGGCGTCGCCGCCTTCGTGGAAAAACGCAAGCCGGCCTGGGCCGACCAGTAGGACGCGGAGAAAACCATGACGAAGTTCACCAGCATACTGGTTGCCAACCGCGGGGAGATCGCCTGCCGCGTGCTGCGCAGCGCCCGCGACCAGGGCTACCGCACCATCGCCGTGTACTCGGAAGTCGACGCCTGCGCACCGCATGTGCAGCTGGCGGACGAGGCGGTGTGTATCGGCCCGGGCCCGGTCGGCGAGTCCTACCTCGTCATCGACAACATCCTCGCCGCCGCCACGGCCACGGGCGCCCAGGCGGTGCACCCGGGCTACGGCTTTCTCAGCGAGAACGCGGATTTCGCGCAGGCCTGCGAAGACGCGGGCCTGGTGTTCATCGGCCCCGGCGCCGAGGCCATACGCGTCATGGGCAACAAGGCAGAGGCCAAGCGCAGGATGATCGATGCCGGCGTGCCCTGTGTGCCCGGCTATGAAGGCGAGGACCAGAGTGACGCCAACCTGCTGGCCGAGGCGCAGAACATCGAGCTGCCGCTGATGGTGAAGGCGGCGGCCGGCGGCGGCGGTCGCGGCATGCGCCTGGTCGAAGACGGCAGCGAGCTGGGCAACGCCATCGCGCTGGCACGGGCGGAGGCCGAGAGCGCGTTCGGCAACGGTGAGCTGATACTGGAAAAGGCCATCGTCAGGCCGCGCCACGTGGAGGTGCAGGTCTTCGCGGATACGCTGGGCAGCACCATCCACCTCGGGGAACGGGACTGCTCCGTGCAGCGCCGCCACCAGAAGGTGGTGGAAGAGGCGCCCTGCCCCGTGATGACACCCGAGCTGCGCGAGCAAATGGGTGCGGCGGCCGTGGCGGCCGCTGCGAGCATCGGCTACCGCGGCGCGGGTACCGTCGAGTTCCTGCTCGACGAGAGCGGCAGCTTCTACTTCCTGGAAATGAACACGCGCCTGCAGGTGGAGCACCCGGTGACGGAGCTCGTCACCGGGCTGGACCTGGTGGCGCTGCAGATCCGGGTGGCGCAGGGCGAACCGCTGGGCCTGGCGCAGCAGGACGTGCAGCTGTCCGGCCATGCGATCGAGGTGCGGCTGTACACCGAGGACCCGGCGCAGGACTTCCTGCCCACCTCGGGACCGGTGGAGCTGTGGGCGCCACCCGCCGGCACCGGCGTGCGCGTGGACGACGGCATCTGCACCGGGCAGGACATCTCCCCCTACTACGACCCGATGGTCGCCAAGATCATCGCCAGCGGCCCGACCCGTGATATCGCGCGGCTGCGCCTGATCGAGGCGCTGACCGAGACGGTGCTGTTCGGCCCGCGCCACAACCGCGACTTCCTGCTGGCCTGCCTGCGCAAGGACACCTTCGCCCGCGGGGAGGCGACGACCGCATTCATCGCCGAGGAATTCGCCCGGGGCGAGACCGGCGACACCGCGCCGCGCTTCGTCGACAGCGCGGCCGCCGCCGTCATCGAGAGCGCCCTCGAGCAGGCGTCGTGCTTCGACGCCAGCGTCATCGTCGCCCCCGAGCTGCGCAACTGGTCCAGCGCCGGCGCACTCGTGACGCGCAAACGCTACAGCCATGACGAGGTGGTCCACGACCTGTCCGTCAGCCCCACGTCAGGCAACACCTATACCGTTTCCGACGAGGACCGGTCGGTGACCGTGGAACTGCGCTCGCTGGCGGACAGCCGCGCCGACATCGTCGTCGACGGCGTGCACGCAAGGGCGCGCTACCTCCTGCCGGAGCCCGGCAGGCTGCACCTGGCAATGGAGGGCCGCGCCCACCAGTACCGCGACATGATCCGGCTGGAGGGCGCGCAGGATGCCGCGGGCGGCGGCGGCAGCGTCACGGCACCCATGCACGGACTGTTGCTGGAAGTGCGGGTGGCCGCCGGCGACCCGGTCGAACCCGGCCAGACGCTGGCCGTGCTCGAGGCGATGAAGATGCACCACGAGATCACCGCCGAGGCGGCCGGAACCGTGAGCGAGGTGGTCGCCAGCGCCGGCAGCCAGGTGGCCGCGGAGGACCTGCTGCTACAGATCGCCATCGCCGAGGACTGATCCCGCGCGGGCGACGCCCCGCGCTCAACCGTTTCCGTCCCCGGGAATTTGGCGCTGCGTCGGGGTCTTTTTGCTGTAATTCAGGCTAGACTTAAGCCATACGGGATTTGCAGGCAGGAGACGCGCAGGAACCCCCATGCGGAAGCACAGCTGGCCTATCTTCCTGGCGCTGCTGGTCGGCCTTGCCGGGTGCGACGGCGGCGACCCGGACGCCATCGGCGGCCCGCTGTCGATGCGCCGCCTGTCGCCGGAACAATACCGCAACGCCATCGAGGATACGTTCGGCGCCGGGGTCGAAGTCGCCGGCCGCTTCGAACCGGAAAACCGCCGCGACGGCCTCAACGCGCTCGGCGCCGCGCACGTGGCGGTCACGCCCAGCGGCTTCGAACAGTACGAGGCCATCGCGCGCAACATCGCGCAGCAGGTCACCTCCGATGAGCTGCGCGGCGCACTGCTGCCCTGCGCACCCGCGGACGCCGGCGCGGCCGACCCGGACTGCACCGCGCGCATCGTGCGCACCTTCGGCGAACAGCTGCTACGCAGACCGCTGGACGAGCGCGAAGTGGCCGCGCGCGTCGCGGCGGCCGACGCCACCAGCGCGGCGCGCGGCGATTTCTACGCCGGCCTGGAACTGGCGCTGACCAGCCTGCTGGTGGCACCGGAGTACCTCTTTCGCATCGAGCAGGCCGACGCCGCGCCCACGGCCGAACACCCCGACCGGTTGCTGCTCACACCCTACAGTCTCGCCAGCAAACTGAGCTACTTCCTGTGGAACCGCGGCCCCGACAGCGAGCTGCTGGCGGCAGCGGCGAACGGTGACCTTGCCTCTGCCGAGGGACTGGCGGCGCAGGTCGAACGCATGCTCGCCTCCGAACACCTTGCCGGTGGCGTGCGCGCCTTCTTCGAGGACGTGTTCATGTTCGACGCCTTCGAGGACCTGAGCAAGGACGTCGCGCGCTACCCGTTGTACAGCGCGGCTGTCGCCGCCGACGCGCGCGAGCAGACCCTGCGCTTCGTCGTCGACCAGCTGGTTGCCAGGGGCGCGGATTACCCCAGCCTGTTCACCTCGCGGGAACTGCCCATGACGCGCTCCCTCGGGCCGCTGTACGGCCTGCCGGTGCGCGCCGCCGAGGGCTGGGAAGACATCACCCTGCCCGAGGGCAATCCACGCGCGGGCCTGTTGTCCCACGCCAGCTTCAACATGCTCTACGCGCACCCGGGGCGCAGCTCCGCCACCCTGCGCGGCGTGTTCATGCGCGAGGCACTACTGTGCCAGAAGATTCCCGAGGCGCCTGCCGACGTCGACTTCACGCAGTTCTCGCAGGACGATTCCACCGAGTACAAGACGGCGCGGGAGCGACTCGATGTTCACTCCACCGAAGCCAGCTGCCGCAAGTGCCACAGGCTCACCGACCCCATCGGCCTGGGGCTGGAAGTGTTCGACGGCCTGGGGCGCTATCGCAGCGCCGAGAACGGCGCGACCATCGATACCAGCGGCGACCTCGACGGCGTCGACTTTGCCGATCCCGCGGAGCTGGGCGCGGCCTTCGCGGACAAGGAACTGACCGGCGCCTGCCTGGTACAGAACCTGTACCGCTACGCCATGGGGCGCAAGCAGTCGCCCGGTGAGCGCGCCCTGCTGCGCCACCTGGAGAACCGCTTCGCCGCGGGCGGCCACAAGGTCCCGGCGCTGATGCGCGACATTGCCACCTCGGAAGCGTTCCGCACCGCTACCGCAGGGGCCACAGGCCCCGCCGACCCGACCGCGGTGGGCGACACGGCGGCAGCACAACCAGATACCGTATCCGGCACGCCGGCCGGCGACGGCGGGAGCGACAAGTCATGAGTCACATCGTCACCAGCAAGACCATCGGGCGGCGCAGCTTCCTGCGCACCGCATTGCGCGGCACACTCGGCGGCGCCGCCGTATCCGTGGGCCTGCCCTTTCTCGACGTGTTCCTGAATACCAACGGGGACGCCTTCGCCGCGACCGGTGCACCGCTGCCGCGCCGCTTCGGCACCTGGTTTTTCGGCTGCGGCATGAACCCGCCGCGCTGGACGCCGGCCGCCGAGGGTGCGGACTGGCAGCTGACGCCGGAACTGGCGCCGGTCGCCGCGGTGAAGCAGCGCATCAATGTCCTGAGCGGCTACAGCGTGCTGCTTGGCGGCGAGGCCAACCAGGTGCACCGCACCGGGGTGTTCGGGGCCCTTTGCGGCGGCGCGCCGAAAACCGCCGACTCCGTGGAGGGCGCCACCCTGGACGTGCTGATCTCGGACGCCATCGGCACCCGCACCCGTTTCCGCTCGCTGGAGATGGCGGCCACCGGCAGCTCCCGCGACAGCAACAGCCTGCGCGACGTGAGCAGTGTCAATCCGTCGGAGCCCAGCGCCCTGGGCCTGTACACGCGCATCTTCGGCCCGGGATTCGCCGACCCCAACGCCGCCGAATTCACACCCGACCCGGGCGTGCTGCTGCGCCAGAGCGCCCTGTCCGTGGTGGGGGAGGACCGCAAGCGCCTGGAGCGCGCCCTCGGCGCCGGTGACCGTGCCCGGCTGGACCAGTACTTCACCGCGCTGCGGCAGCTGGAGCAGCAACTGGAGCTGCAGACAAAGCAGCCGCCGCCCATGGAGGCCTGCGCCATTCCCGCGGCGCCGCAGGACGCTCCGCT
>JAWVYG010000032.1:0-10868 GCA_033722815.1 Halioglobus sp. | reverse complement strand
TCCTCCTCAATTGACGGACCCAGATTAACGCGGATCCGGCTTTTACCAGAGTTCACTAAATGACATAATAATAGTCATTTTACGCCACGCCGAGACCCCATGGAATCGCGGTACGAGACCTCTTCCGCCTACGCACGACTCATCCTGCAATCCAGGACGGGTACGGCAGAAGAACTGCTGTCCGGCAGTAATCTCTCCGCAGAGACAATCGCGCAACGGGAATTTGTCGACAGCGCGGACCTGCTGGAGGTGTTTCGCAACTATAACCGCCTGGTGGCTGACCGCACCTGGACCGCCCGCCTGGGCGTGCAGTTCAATATCGGCGCACACGGCCCGCTGGGCTTTGCCGCACTGAGCGCGCCCACGCTGGGCGCGGCGCTGGACGTCATCGCCGAGCTGTTGCCCAGCCGCAATACCGGCATGCTGGGCAGCACCGTAGCCACCGAAAGCCGCTACGAGCTGGTTCTCGAGGATCTCAGCGGCGAGGCGGATTACGCCAACTGGATGACCGAGGTGGTGCTGAAAATCGTCGAGGAAATGCTGTCCACGATCCTGGGCCACCCACTCGGCAGGAACGCCTCGATCCACTTCGCCCATCCGCCGCCGGACCAGGCAGACAGGCTGGCACGGCACTACCAGGGCAGCGTGCTGTTCGGCGAGCCACAGAGCAAAATCTCGATACCGCTGGCGTGGCGCAACCTGCCCTCCCCCCTGTACAACGAGGCGCTGTACCGCACCAACATCATCCAGTGCCGCGAAACCATCGCATCCATGGCACAGTCCGGCAGCACAACGGGCCGCGTGCGCAACCTGCTGTCAAAACACTTCGACACCCAGCTGCTGGGGAAGGCGGATACCTGTCCGCCGCCCACGCTGGAACAAATGGCGGACGTGCTGCACATGTCGTCGCGCACGCTCATCAGGCGCCTGCAGCGGGAGCAGCGCACCTACCGGGACATCCTGGAGGAGTTGCGCAGGCAGTACTCGGAACAACTGCTTGGCGATGCGCGTCTGACGGTGGCGGACGTGGCGGAGATACTGGGTTACCGCGAGGCGGCCAATTTCGGCCGCGCCTTCAGGCGCTGGTACGGTACCTCGCCCGCCGTGTGGCGCCGGCAGTAGCAATCGGGGACAGACCCCAATTATTCCAATCCGCCGAAGGCTGATTGGAATAATTGGGGTCTGTCCCCTTGTTTGGTGCAGGGGCCTATTCTGAGATAGTCATGCGGCCGATCTCGGCCGCCTCGATATCGGCCTGGCAGTAAGCCGCGTCGACCCAGCCGCTGTTGCCGTACAGCTCGGTCATATCGGCGTAGTGCGGCGAGGCCGGGTCGGTCGACTGCGAGTAGGTAATGATATTGAACGCAACGGGACAGTCGCTCTCGTCCCAGGTGACCGCCTGCATGTAGCTGTTGCCGTGGCGGATATTGGAATAGCCCTCGCCATCCACCAGGCCGGAGGAAATGACGCTGAACATCATGCTGCCCGAGCCGCCATGGATGGGGATACGGACACCATTGCGCTCGTCGAACTGCACCTCACCCCAGGGCGCGTCGAGCTCGATCCCCGCCGCGGCCAGTTCATCCACCGCGCCTGCAAGCGCTTCCAGCACAGCCGCGGCAACATCGGGATCGTCAATATCGAGGTCACGGGGGGTGTTGACCGGGTCACCCGGATCGAAGGGCGTTGCCCAGACATCGGGCCCGGTGTCCAGGTTTCTCCAGAATTCATAGAAGATGTGGCCGCCGACGCTGTCCACCCGGTGGCTGCCGTCCCATCCGGCCAGCACATCACAGGCCATTTGCACCATGGACATGCCGGCCAGCGGATCCTCGGGGATGTTCTCGCAGACAGTCAGCAGGTCGTCGAGAACCAGTTCAGCCGCGTGATTGGTGGCCTGGTAGCTCAGCGTGCGCAGGTTGTCGATGTTGAAGCCAGGCTCCCCCAGCCCGTCCGTCCCCGCCAGGCGGCGCTCGGCCTGGCTGAAGGTGTGGCGCGTGCGCACCGACTGCTGCACTTCCTCGGGGCCGATGATCCCGGGGAAACCGGTGAGCAGGTTGCGCGGATTGGGCAGCCAGTAGCTGTCGTTGGCGTTGGCGCCGTACTCCCGCGTCTCCAGCTTCGGCAGGTTGTCGTAGCCGAAGATACCGGCCACCGTGCCGCCATCCCGCCCGAGTTCACACGCGGAGTCGGAGCCGTCCAGGGTAAGCAGGCCGAAACCGGTCACGCCCTGCTGCAACGGGCTGCGCACGCAGCTGGCGGCCAGTTGGTCGCTGGCGTGGGGGTGCACCGATATATCGCCGTAGAACGCGTCGCCGTAGCGGTCCGCCGCGATGGTGTTCACCCAGGGAATGCCGATGGGCCGCAGGGCGTCCTTGAATTCCTGCAGGTTTGCCGCCCTGCCCATGTTGAGCCACTGGTCCAGGCCGCGCAGATTCTCCAGGTTGGCGTCGAAGTAGGTGAACGCGGTGCCAAGAAAGGTCGGCCAGCCGGCAACCGCGTCGTTGGCGGAGCCCAGCTCGAGCATGACCCCGATGTGGGAAAAGTAGAAAGTGTGCTCGACAGTCTCGATCTCGCCCTGGGCGCCGATGCGCTGGGCAGTCACCGTCTCACTGGTGATGTCACGCATCTCCCCGTCGTACATGTACTGCAGGGGATTGTCCGGGTTGAGTGTCAGCTCGTAGAACACGGTGCGCGGATTGCCGGTGCTCACCGTGTGGGACCAGGCGACGTTGCGGTTGAACCCGATCACCGGCGCCGGCAGCCCGCCCAGGGCGGCGCCCATCATGTCGTACTCCTCCCCGTCGCCCAGGGTAACGTGGAACATGAAGAAGCGCTCCTGGCCCTGCCAGGGAAAATGCGGGTTGCCGAACAGCAGTCCGGAGCTGGTCTGGGAGGCGTCTGCACCGATCGCGTAGGCATTACTGCCCATTTGCTCCGTGGCGGGCATGCCCGGCTCGCCCGGTAGCTCTATCGCGGCCAGGGAGGCGGCCACAAATTCCTCGGCTGTCATTCCCTGCGGGATCTCCATCCTGGCCATCATCTGGCCGGGCTGGGCATCGACCATAAAGTTCGGAAAGGATACCGGGCCACTGGATGCCATGGCGCTGGCGCGCAGTACCGTGCGGTGTATGAGCCGTACCGTGTCCCGCAAGTCGATCTCGCGCACCCAGGCCTCACCGCGGCAGCCCTCTTCCCCCTGGGCCAGGTTGTCCACACCGGTCTCCCTGAGGTAGCGATTTATGCCCGCGGCGTATCCGGTAAGGTTCTCCACCACGTAACCCGGCAGGTCCTCGGCAATCATGCGGTCGATGCGCGCGTCGGAGTTGAACAGCTTCATCACCAGATCGGAGGTGAAGTCGCCCTCCTCACCGAGGTAGAGCGCGGATTCACCCGCCGCGAACACGTACTCGCGCATGATGGTGCAGAAATTTTCCCGCGCGTAGGCGTAGCCGACACCGTAGCCAACGCTGCCGTAATCGTCGGCGTTGATGTGCGGGATACCGTACTGCGTCCACACGATATCGGCGCGGTAGGTTTCCAGGGCGCCGTCACCGCCGTCGCCGCAGGCGGAGAGCAGGATAGACAGTGCGAGCACAAGCACGTTCGGGTGGCGGGGCGGGTTGGTGAGAGTGTACATCGCTGACCTCGTTATATCGGAATGGGTCTGGGAAACCCTAGTGTAATTCGATTCACCGAAAAGGCCAGTGCCGTATGCACCGGCTGCCGGATACAGGTCAGTCGGCGCGCGGATGTGGCCCTGCGCGAGACGCCGCCGGGCCAAAACGGCGCCGGAAATCCGGCAGCGGGATGTCGAAACGGTCCGCCTCCCGGAACTGCGCGTCGGTCATCCGGGGCTGCTCGCGAGGCCGGTACCAGTCGGCGTACTGCTCGATATCACCCGAGTAGGCCCCGTAATGGCTGGAGTAGGTGAAGACGCGGACGCGCGGGTTGTCGCCCTCCAGCTCGAAGCGCATCAGGCGCAGCCAGCCGTCGCCGGTGCCGTAATAGCGCCCATGCCGGTTTTTTAGCCCGGCACTGGCATCCAGCACCGACTGCCCCCTGTCCTGGTAATCCGCCAGCACCTGGTAGACCTCGTTGCCCGCCGCGTTGCGGTCCACCCGGAATGACTGGCCGTGGTGGTGGCCGCACAGTACCAGGAACACCTGGTCGTTGGGGTGCACCAGTTTGCGGTACAGCGCCTCGGCGGAGTTGTGGTGCTCGGGGTCCAGCCGCACCAGGTCGACGATGGGGTTGGCGCGGCGCTCGCCGTTGGTGTCGAGGTAGTCGTGCGTGGTGAGGATGGTCGGCAGGCCCGGGTAGCGCTCCAGTACCGACCGGGCCCAGTCGAAGACCTCGTCAGGGGCCTGCATCTGCAGGGTGATGTGCAGGAAGCGATAGCCGCCGCCCGTGAACAGCTGCGCCGCGTTGGCGCCGCCATTGAAGCTGTCAACGTACCAGGGCTTGTCGGCGAAGAATGCGCTCTGGGCGCCGAACACCGTGCGGAAATTGTCGAGGCCGCCGATGTGCAGCATGCCGAGGATCTCCGGGTCCATCCCACGCAGCTCGGCAATACGGGTGGGGTCGCCGGGAAAGCTCGCATCCGCCCACATGGCATCGTAGTCGTGGTTACCCGGCGCTACGCCGAAGGGCAGCCCCGCGGCGGCCAGCTGCTCGTACCCCTTGACCGCAAGCGGCATTTCGAAGCTGCGCGTCGCCTCGGTGGCGTGGACCTCGCCGGACATGGCGATCAACGCATTCGGGTCGTGGCGGAAACCACGGGCGGCGTGGTCCTCGTCCAGCAGTTCCGTCTGGTGCTGCCAGACGTCGCCAACCGCGGCGGCGAACACGATATCGCCGCCGGCGCCGACCGCATTGTCGGCGATGTGCGCCATCATGCCCAGGAACTGTTCAGACGCGTTGATAGGGAATTGCTCGCCGGTGTGCGTCGTCGCGTCACTCTGGTGCAGGTAGTCAAGCATGTTCTGGGTATCGGGAATCACGGCGACGGTAAACGCCTCGCCCGTGCAGGCGGCGCCTTCGCAGCCGTCGCCGCCCAGGGGCGCGCAGGCGACCGCGCCGCCCAACAGCAGGAACAGCGCAAGGATAAGGGAATGTGACTTGCGCATTATCCAGCCCTCAGCCCTGCAGGTTCCTGAAATTCGGCGGCCGCTTCTCGATGAAGGCGGTGATTGCTTCGACGTTCTCCGGCGAACCGGCCTGACGCTCCATCGCGGCCTGCTCCGCTGTGATAGCCGCGTCGATCGCAGGCAAATGGTGCAGTCGCAGGGTGCGCTTGATCTCGCGCAGCGCATTCACCGGCCACTGGGCGATCTCCTGCGCCTTGGCGAAGGCATGGTCGAACAGCTCCGTATCTGGCACAACGGCGGCCGCGATGCCGGAGTCCAGCGCCTTCGCCGCATCCACCCACTCGGCCGTATAGAACAGTTCCGCGGCGCGCTGGGCACCGATATTGGCCTGCAGCATATAGCTGCTGCCCCACTCGGGGACCAGCCCGAGGTTGGCGAAGGGCAGGCGCAGTCGCAGGCTCTCGCCAACATAGACGATATCGGCGTGGAACAGTACCGTCGCGCCGCCACCGACAGCGGCGCCCTGGGCAGCCGCCACCAGCGGCTTGTCGAACTCCGCGACCGCGCGCGCGGCGGACTCGAAGGGGTGCTCCTCGCCCTCCTCCAGCCCCTCGCCGAAACTCATCAGGTCGACGCCGGAGCAGAAGTTGTCCCCCGCCCCGCACAGCAGCACGCACACTACGTCGCTGTCCTGTGCGGCCGCGCGGAACGTCTCGCGTATCGCGACCCACATGGGCGTGTTGATGGCGTTCTTCTTGTCGGGGCGGTTGAACGTGACGACGAGTACGCCGTCGCGGTTGTCGGTTACAAGCAGGTCGCTCATTAAAGTTGGTCCTAACTGTGGAAGCTGACGGCGTCGGCGTTGCCGGCGCGATCGGTGAGGCAGCTGTTGGAAGGGTCGTCCATGTCCGGGTAACCGAAGGAGATGCCGAACAACAGCTTGTTCTTCTCGTCGATGCCCAGCTTTTCCCGCACGTAATTCGCCTGGAAACTCAGCGCGGTCTGCGGGCAGCTGCCCATGCCGTGGGCGGTGAACGACAGCATCAGTGTCTGGGCGTACATGCCCAGGTCGGCCGCCTCGCGCAGCCCGAACGGCTCCGGCAGGAACAGGAATGCTACATGGGGCGCGTCGAAGAAGGTGAAGTTGCGCATGAACTGCTCGTGGCGCCGCGCCTTGTCCTCGCGCTCGATTCCCACAGAATCGTACAGGGCCTGGGCCGCGGCGTGCTGGCGCTCCTTGTACACGCCCTCATAGGCGCCGTCGTAGGGGAAGTCCATGCTGAAATTGCCCGACATGAAACGGTCGGGCATTTCGCTGCGCAGCGACTCCAGCGCCGCGCCCGACACGACATGGGTGATCCATGGCTGGGTGTTGCAGTTGCTGGGCGCACGCTGCGCCACGGCGAAGATGTCGTCCAGGGTTTCCTGGTCCGCTGCCCTGGGCAGGAAGGCCCGCAGGGAGCGGCGGGATTTAACGATGTCGTCGAAGATAGCTGCGCGGTCTGTCATGGCCGAACTCTCTACAATACGGGGCTTACACCTTATCAGAAACCGGCCGCTGTCAGTGACAGAGCGGGACAATCAACGATCTGGTCGGGCACGTTGAACCGCCTGCTTAACCGGCTGGCCTGACCCACAGGGACTTCGGACCGCGCAGTACCGCGCGAATCATCTTCACCGGCTTGTCCGCGCACAGGCACATGTCCGGGAAGCGCCGGAAAATCGCGCGGATGCCCACCTCCAGTTCGCGCCGGGCGAGGTGGGTACCGAGACAGAAATGCTCGCCGTGGCCGAAGGTCATGAGATTGCCGCGCTCGCGCGTCGGGTCAAACACGTGCGGGTCGTCCCAGTGCTTCGGATCGCGGTTCGCAGCGCTGACGCCGAACATCATGGCATCCCCGGCCTTGATGTCGACGCCATCGAGGGTGATGTCCTTGCTGCAGGCCCGGGGCTGGAAGGATAGCGGCGGCTCCCAGCGCAGGCCCTCCTGCACGACGTCGGCACAGAACCCCGCGTCGTCGAGCATCGGCTGTATGTACTGCGGGTGCTGCAACAGCGCATAGACCAGGCTGCCGAGGGCCTTGTAGGTGGTATCGGAGCCCGCGGGGAACAACAGGCGGCAGAACGCCAGTATCTCCTCGTCCGTCAGTGCCGTGCCCTCCACCTCCGCGGTGGCCAGGCTGGAGATGAGATCGCCGCCGGGGTTTGCGCGACGCTCGTGAATCAGCGCCGTCATGTATTCGTCGAACTCCGCCTTGGCGCGGCGTCCCGCCTCCGGATCGTAGCCGAAGTCGATCAGCATCAGCGCCCAGAACAGGAACTTCTCTTCATCGTGGATCGGTATACCCATCATGCGCGCGATCACGGTAAACGGAAACGGCCGCGCGTAGGCCTCGATCAGGTCGACCTCGGTCTGCCCCTCGATACGATCGAGGCAGCGATCTGCCTCGGCCTCGATGATGGGCCCCACGATCTCGCTGACAGGCTTCGGGAAAAAGGTGCGAGATACCAGGGCGCGGTTGACGCGGTGCTCCTCGCCGGACATCACCTGCAGCGTGCGGCCCTGCATCGGCTGCGAGGCGAACTTATAGAACGACTCGCTGGAGAAGTGCTCCTCGTCGGAGAACGCCGCCTTCACCGTATCGTAATCGTTGATGAGCCAGTTGCGTCGACCCGCGTAGACCACGGGCACCACGGTGCCCATGGCGCGGGTATGCTCCACCATCTCGTGCAGGTCTTCCACCTCGTCGCGAAAGAAGTCGACGCCGGGAAGCGCGTTCTCCGGCTCGGGCGTGGGTGTGCTCTCCGCGGTCATGTGCCACTCCTCAGTTGTCGGCCGCCGCGCTGCGCCGGGTGCCCCGGGCGGGTTCGCAGACAAATACCGGGATATTCCTGTCGGTGCGCGCCTGGTATTCATCGTAGGCCGGGTAGACGCTGAGCAGGTGCGGCCAGAGGCGCGCCTTCTCCTCGAGGTCGACTTCCCGTGCCCGGTAGCTGCGCTTCTCGCCGTCGGCCGTGATCACGATGTCCGGGTTGGCCCGCAGGCTGTACACCCAGGCCGGATGCCGGTCGAGCCCGGCCTGCGAGCCCACAAGCAGCTTCTCTTCGCCGTGGGCCACGTGTATCAGTGGAATATCGCGCCGCTTGCCGGTCTTTGCGCCGGTCAGCGTCACCAGGCAGACGGGGTAGCCGCCCATGGCCGTGTTCATCAGGCGCCCGCCGCTGAGCATGAAAACCAGCGCGTTGAGGCGCGTGTAGAATTTCATCCCGCGCCGGAAGCGCTCTGCCTTCGGGCCAATGTTGGGCAGCGGCTTGACGTCCTCGCGCCGCGTCCTGACGAAGTCGTAGCCGCTCAAGTCGCCACCGCCTCGCCCACCTGCGCCGGCAGGCGCAGCCACCCGCGCTGGTTGGTACTGTAGGTGTGCTGCGCGTCTGCCATGTCCAGAGTATAGCTGCCCAGTGCGGCGATAATCTCCTCGAACGCGACCCGGCCCTCCATGCGCGCCAGTTGTACGCCGATGCAGGCGTGCACGCCGCCGCCGAAGGCCAGGTGATCGGCGGGCCCCAGCTCGCGCATGATGTCGAATGTATCCGGATTCTCGAAGTGGCCCTCGTCGTGGTTGGCGGCATTGAACAACAGCGCCACCTGGTCGCCGGCGCGCATGTGCTGCCCGTGCAGCTCGACATCGCGCTTCAGCGTGCGCGTTTCCAGGTAGGTCGGGCTGTCGTAGCGCAGGGTCTCCTCCAGCGCGCCCTGGACCAGGGTGCTATCCGCCAGCAGCGCCGCCTTCTGCTGCGGGTGCGCCTCCAGCAGCGCCAGGGTGTTGCCGATCAGGCGCGTGGTCGTCTCGCTACCGGCGATGGTGATCAGGAAACCGAACCCTATCGCCTCGTCGCGGGACAGTTCACCGCGCTGCTCCAGCGCCACGATCCTGCCGATGACGTCGTCGCGGCCAGGCGCCGCCAGGCGCTGGTCGAAGCAGCGGTCGTACCAGGCGTAGATCTTCTGGATCGCCTCGACGGCGCGACGGCCGTCCTCGGCGCCGCCCTCGGGGTCGATATTGCCGATGGCGTGGCCCCACTCTATGAACTGCGCGTCCATCTCTTCCGGGATTCCCAGCAGGCGCCCGATGATCGACATGGGCAGGCGCGCGGCGAAGTCGGCGGCGAGGTCGATGCGGCCGTCCCGGCGCGCCGGCTGCAGCAGACTGCGCGCCCGGGCGCGGACCGCCGGCTCCAGCTCGAGGAAGCGTTTCGGCGTCAGGATGTCCACCATCAGTCGGCGCAGCTGCGTGTGCCGCGGCGGGTCCATGATCAGCAGGAAGGGTTTGAAAAAGCTGCCCTCGCCGACCACTACCCCGCCTTCGTTGCTGTAGGTCTCCCAGTCGTACAGGGCGTTGCGCACGTCATCGAAGCGGGACAGCGCCCAGAAGCCAAGCTCCTCCTGGCGGTAGACGGGCGCCTCGCTGCGCAGGTGGCGGTACACCGTCCACGGGTCGCGGTGGAAGTCCGAGCTGCGGGGATTGAACTGCGGCGCCATCGTCGCCCAGTGCTGTGGCGCTGATTACTTCCCGGTGAACACCGCCTTGCGCTTTTCCTTGAAGGCCTTCATCCCCTCCTTCGCGTCGGCGGAGGCGAACACGGGATTGGCCAGCTCGTCGGACTGCAGCATTGCCTCGGCCTCGTTCACGTCGCACTGGATGTCGCGCAGCGACTTCGTGATCGCCTGCAGGGCCAGCGGGCCTGTCTCGGCGATTTCGGCGGCGATCTTCTTCGCCTCCGCCAGCGTCTCGCCGGCGGGCACCAGCCGGTTCACCAGCCCCCAGTCCAGCGCCTCCTGCGCCTTGATATGCCGGCCCAGCAGCAGGATTTCCGCCGCCAGGCAGTAGGGAATCTGCCGCGGCAGCCGGATACTGGAACCGGCCATCGGGTACAGCCCCCGCGCCACCTCGGTAACGCCGAAGGTGGCGTTTTCCGCCGCCACGCGGATGTCGGTACCGGCGAGAATCTCGGTACCACCCGCCAGCGCGTAGCCCTCCACGGCGAGGATGAGGGGCTTGTTGGGCCGGTTGTCACGCAGCAGCGCCTGCCAGTGCACGTTGGGCACCTTACCCATCAGCTCCATGAACTCCTCGGTGGACTTGTGCTCGCCGTCGGCGCCTGCCTTCAAATCCATGCCCGCGCAAAACGTGTCGCCGTTGGCGGTGAGGATGGCGCACATAAGCCCGTCGTCCTCGTCGAGCAGGCGCCAGGCCTTGTACATCCCCAGCAGCATCTCCGGACTGAAGGCGTTCTTCGCCTCGGGCCGGTTCAGCGTAACGATGAGGACCTTGCCCTCCTGTTCCACGATGCAGTTCTTGGTGCTGATATCGAGTTCTGGCATGGCTTATTCCTTGGAGCTGATCATGTGTTTGACTTTTTAGTGGGTTGCAATTTGCGGAAACTCATGTCGGTTCGGCTATCAGGCCGCCGACCGCGAAGCGCTTACAGGGTTCGGAAGGCCAAGATACTCACCCTGAAGGCGTTGCAGGGCTGACCGCCCACTCCATGCCTGCTGAAGGAATGCCAGCTTAAGGACACACCATCAGCAAGCGTTCTCTCGATCCCAGTACCCCCTGTCAATCTGTCTAGCCCTATCGAACCCTCCGACATCGGGAATGCGCATTGCCGGGGTGGGGGGGGGGGGGGGGGCGCCGGGGCGGTGATGGTGGGAGGGCGCGGCCCGGGGGGGCCCCCCCCCCCCCCCACCCCCCCCCCCCCCCCCCACCACCACAAACC
>JAWVYG010000031.1:0-10890 GCA_033722815.1 Halioglobus sp. | reverse complement strand
GCCCTGCCCGCGCTGATCATACTGGGTATCGCCGCGGTACTGCTGGGACGGATGCGCTGGTGACGACCGAGAACTGCAAGCGACCCGTGCCGCGCGGCAGCGCACGCCGTCCCCGCATCCACGGAGGCCTGACGTCATGGGCCTGATGGCGAGCTTCTTCCGCGCCTACCCCTGGCACTCCGCGCTCATGATACTGGCGCTCGTGCTGTCGGGCATGGCCGAGGGCGTCGGCCTGTCGGCGCTGCTGCCGCTGCTGAACATCGCCCTCGGCGAGGAGGCCGCCGCGCTCATGCCCGGCGGCGCCGACCAGTCCGGCTTCGAGGAACGGGTGCTGACGGTGCTGCAGCAACTGGGGATAGCGCCGACCCTCGGCAACATGCTGCTTATCATCATGGGCGGCATCCTGTTCAAGTGCGCCTTCCTGCTGCTCGCCCAGCGCCAGGTGGGTTACACCGCGGCGCGGGTGACCCGCGACCTGCGCCTGCGCATGCTGCGCGCCGTGCTGCGCAGCCGCTGGGAGTATTTCCTGCACCAGCCGGTAGGCAAGCTGACCAACGCCCTGGCCACCGAGGCGCAGCGCTCATCCGACGCCTTCGTCAACGGCGCCGCCGCCATCACCTACCTAATCACCGCGGTGGTCTACGGCGGGGTCGCCTTCGCCGTCAACTGGCGCGCCTCGCTGGTGGCGATCGTGGCGGGGGGCATCGTGCTGGGCCTGTCGCACTTCCTGGTAAAAATGACGCGCCGGGCCGGCCGCCGCCAGACCGTACTGATGACCTCGCTGATGGCCAACCTCACCGACACGCTGCAGTCGGTGAAGCCGGTGAAAGCGATGGCGCGGGAGGAGCTGGCGGACCAGGTGCTGGCCCACGACACGCGCCTGTTGAACAAGGCGCAGCGCAAGCAGGTGCTGTCGGCGGCGCTGCTGGATTCGGGGCAGGAGCTCATGTTCACCGGCTTCATCTGCCTCGGCGTCTTCGTGGCGATGGAGATCTACGGCATGGACCTGGCTACCGTGGGGCTGCTGGTCGTCGGGCTGGGGCGCTCATCGACCTACTTCGGCAAGGTGCAGAAGCAGTACCAGAAACTGGCCCAGGGAGAGAGCGCCTACTGGTCGCTGATCGGCTCGGTGCAGGAGGCGGAGACGGCGCAGGAAGACCTCGCCGGCGGCGGCCGGCCGCGCTTCACACAGAGCCTGTCCTTCGACGCCGTCACCTTCCGCTACGACGAGCGCCACCCGGTCTTCGAGGGGCTGAACCTGGACATCGAGGCGGGCTCCCTCACCACGCTGGTCGGCCCCTCCGGCTCCGGCAAGACGACCATTATCGACCTCTCCATCGGCCTGTTGCAGCCGCAGGCGGGACAGGTGCGGCTGGACGGTGAGGCCCTGTCCGGACTGGATATTCGCGCCTGGCGCCGCATGATCGGCTACGTGCCGCAGGACACCATCCTGCTGCACGACAGCATCCTGCACAATGTCACCCTCGGCGACCCGGACCTGTCGGAACAGGATGCGCAGCAGGCGCTGCAGGCGGCGGGGGCATGGGAATTCGTTGCCCGGCTGCCCGAGGGCATGCAGACCATCGTCGGCGAGCGCGGCGGCAAGCTCTCCGGCGGCCAGCGCCAGCGCATCGTCATCGCCCGCGCGCTGGTCAACCAGCCGGTATTCCTGATCCTCGACGAGGCCACCAGTGCGCTGGACAAGGACAGCGAGGAGGCGGTGCGGCAGACCATGCAGAGTCTCAAGGGGCAGCTCACCATACTCGCCATTTCGCACAACCGCGCCCTGGTGCAGGCGGCCGATCACGTCTACCAGTTGTCGCCCGGCGGCGCCGTGCTGCTGGACGACCAGGCGCGCTCAGCTCTCTCCCAGTAGCGCGCGCACCGCCGCCACCGAACGTTCCAGGTCCGTCTCACCCGGCACCCGCGCGGTGGCGAGGACCTCGTCGGTCCACATCGCGAAACCGGCCTCGCGCAGGCGGCTGTGCACCAGCGTGATATCCCGCGACAACGGCTGCCACAACCAGCGCATCAGGAACGCGTACAGCGTGGCGCCGAGTCGGCCGTCGCGCTCGGCGTCCTCGAACCCGGGCCGCATTCCCCCGAGGTCGAACATCTTGACCGGCTTGCCGGTGGCGCAGGCCTCCGACAGCATGGCGATGCTGTCCCCCGTCACAACCAGGCGATCCGCCCAGGCGAGGATTCCCATGTAGGGATTCTCCGCCGCGTCGGCCCGCCAGCGATAAAAGTAGTGCGGGGCATCGATGGCATCCTGCAGCGCGTCCACCGCGCTGTCGCGGGTGCGGGCGCTGGTGGTGACGAGCAGCGAACCGCCGTTGGCGCGCGCCAGGGCCGAGGCCTCGCGCCCCAGCCGCGCCGCGGCCTTCGGACCGAGCGTAAAGGGGCCGCTGTCGCCGCCGACGACAACGGCGAAATGGGGTCGCGGCAGGTCGGCGAATGCCTGCTGCCACTGCTGCCGGGCCGCTGCGAGACGCTCGCTGTTGACGCTGTGCAGCGTGAGCATGTTGTTGAGGACGTTGGGCGCGTCCGGCACCCGGTACTGGGGCGTGGTCACCACCAGGTCGAAGCTGTCGAGCCGCGCCCAGGGCCTGCCGATATGGACATAACGTGTGCGGCCGCCGGACTGCTCGCGAATCCAGCGGCACACCGGCTCGTTGCGCACGCCGCAGGACACCACGAGGTCCGGCCAGGGCGCGGTGAGTTGCGCCGCGGATGCGCGCGTAATGCCATTGATGCTGGCGGCGCCGAAAAGATGCGGCCAGAACACCGCCTTGCGGTACGTGAGGACCTTGGTTTCACCGGGCCAGCCGAGGGCGTCGACAAGCGCGCGGACCTGGCCGCGCTCGCCGGCCCGGTAAGCGTCTATCAACCATACGACTGGCATTAACAGGGTTCCGTGGGTATAGTTCGAGCCACTCGCAATCTACTGACTTACCCTTGCCCACGCAAGGGCAGCAAGAGCATGACCGAATACCAAGACACCCTCGAATTCCTCTACAGCGCCCTGCAGTCGCAGAACAAGAAAAACGTGCCGCTCGAAGAGGATACCGCACTGGTAGCGGACATCGGCCTGAGTTCGCTGGAGGTCATGGAGTTCATAGAGAAGATCGAGGATCACTTCGATATTTCCATCCCGCTGAACATCCTGCCGGACGTCAACACCATTGGTGATCTTGCCAAGAAAGTGCAGGAACTTAATCCCTGAGCCGGGCGTCGAAGGCCACAACTGCCCGGGGAGGCCCGCTATGCTGTTCGATAAATTCAGGGAGATGGCCGATTTCCAGGCCCAACTCGCTGCACGCGATGTGAAGCCGTTCGGTGCGGTCACCGAACGGATCATCTCCGCCACCGAGGGCATCGTCGAGGGCCGCGAGGTCATTCTCGCCGGCACCAACAACTACCTCGGCCTGTCCTACGATCAGCGCTGCATCGACGCTGCCCGCGAGGCCGTGTCGCGCTGGGGCACCGGCACCACCGGGTCGCGCCTGGCCAATGGCTCCTTCGCCGAGCACGAGGCGCTGGAGCGCGAGATGGCGGCCTTCTACGGTGTCGACCACGCCATCGTGTTCTCCACGGGCTACTCCGCCACGATGGGCATGTGCGCCACCCTGGCCGGCCCCGGCGACACCATCCTGCTGGACGCCGATTCCCATGCCAGCATCTACGCCGGCGTCACGCTCAGCGGCGCGAACATCATCCGCTACAAGCACAACAACCCGGAAGACCTGGCCAAGCGCCTGCGTCGCCTGGGGGACGACACCGGCCGCGCGCTGATCATCGCCGAGGGCATCTACTCCATGTACGGCGACATTGCGCCGCTGCGCGAAATCGCCGAGGTCAAACGCGAGTACGGCGGCTACCTGTTCCTCGACGAGGCCCACTCCATGGGAACGCTCGGCGACACCGGCCGCGGCGCCGCGCAGGCCGCCGGCGTGGAGGACGACGTCGACTTCTTCGCCGGCACGTTCAGCAAGAGCCTCGGCGCCATCGGCGGCTTCTGTGTCAGCCGCCACCCGCAGATGGAGGCGATACGCTACTGCATCCGCGCCTACATCTTCACCGCCTCGTCGTCGCCCTCGGTCATCGCCTCGACGCGCGAGGCCCTGCGCATCGTCCAGGCCGAACCACAGCTGCGCGAGAAGCTGTGGGACAACGCCCACCGCCTGTACGACGGCCTGAAGGCGCTGGGCCTGCCCGTGAGCCCGGCGGCGAGCCCCGTCATCGCCATTGAAATGGAGGACCGCTCCGCCACCATCGACTGCTGGAAAGCGCTGCTGCAGGCCGGTGTCTACGTCAACCTGGTGGTGCCGCCCGCCTCGCCCTCCAACAACTACCTGCTGCGCAACAGCGTCAGCGCCGCCCACAGCACGCAGCAGATCGACGCCATCATCGCAGCCTATGCCGGGCTGATCGATGCCGGCCTGGTCACCCCCAGCCAGGCGGCCTGATGGACAAGATCGTCATCACCGGCAATGGTCCATTGCGCGGTGAGGTGCAGGTCGCCGGCGCCAAGAACGCCGCCCTGCCGATCATAGCGGCGGCGCTGCTGACGCCCCACGCGCTCGAGATCAGCAACGTGCCCAATGTGCGCGATATCGGTACCGCGCTGGAGTTGATGGAAATGCTCGGCGCCGACGTGCAGCGCAGCGGCACCGACCTCACCCTGTGCTGCTCGCAGATCGACTCGCTGCATGTGCCCTACGAGCTGGTGAAGACCATGCGCGGCTCCATTCTCATGCTGGGTCCGCTGCTGGCCCGCTTCGGCGAAGCGGATGTCTCCCTGCCCGGCGGCTGCGCCATCGGCACGCGCCCCGTCAACGAGCACATCAGCGGCCTGGAGGCGATGGGCGCGGACGTACAGATCGAGGGCGGCTACATCAAGGCCAAGGCCAACCGCCTGCAGGGCGCCCACTTCGCCTTCGACGTACCCTCGGTGACCGCCACGGAAAACCTGCTGATGGCCGCCTCACTGGCCGACGGCACCACCGTGCTGGAGAACTGTGCACTGGAACCGGAGATCGGCGACCTGGCGCTGCTGCTGCGCCAGATGGGGGCGCGCATCGAGGGCGCCGGCACCAGCACGATCACGATCGAGGGTGTCGAGACACTGGGCGGCACCGCCCACCGGGTACCGCCGGATCGCATCGAGACCGGCACCTTCCTGGTCGCGGCCGCCGCCACCCGCGGCAATATCCGGGTACTGGACACCAACCCCGACTACCTGCAGCACGTGCTGGGCAAGCTGGAACAGGCCGGCGCGAAGCTCACGCTCGGCAGCGACTGGATCCACCTGGACATGGACGGCACGAGGCCCTCGGCCGTCAACATCACCACGGCGCCCTACCCCGCCTTCCCCACCGACATGCAGGCCCAGTTCATGGCACTGAATGCGCTGGCGGAGGGCTCTGCGACCGTGGTGGAGAACATCTTCGAGAACCGTTTCATGCACGTGGCGGAACTGCAACGCATGGGAGCGGACATCGAGCTGCAGGGCCACACCGCGATCGTGCGCGGCCGCGAGCGCCTGCAGGGCGCGCCCGTCATGGCGACCGACCTGCGCGCCTCCGCCTGCCTGATCATCGCCGGCCTGGCCGCCGACGGCGAGACCGTCATCGACCGCGTCTACCACCTCGATCGCGGCTACGCCAACATCGACGACAAGCTGGCGCAGATGGGTGCGGTGATAAGTCGCATCTAATACCCGGGGCGAAATGGTAAACTGTCCTGATGGCAGGAAAGTTCGCGCACATTTCCGACCCCCACCTCACTTCGCTCGCCAGGGTCTCCGCCCGGGACCTGCTGAACAAGCGTGCGCTGGGCTACCTGTCCTGGAAGCGCAAGCGACGCGTCGAACACAGCCAGGAAGTCCTGGCGGCGCTGCAGGAAGAACTGGCCGGGCAGGCCCTCACCCAGCTGGTGATCACCGGGGACCTGACCCACATCGGCCTGCCGGACGAATTCCGCCAGGCCCGCGACTGGCTGGAGCAACTGGGCAGCCCCGCGGATGTCGCCCTGGTACCGGGCAACCACGATGCCTGTGTGGCGGCACCCTGGGACACCACCTTCGCCCTGTGGCAGGACTACATGGCGGCTGACCACAGCGGCGGCGCCGACGGTTCCCCCGACCAGTGGCCCACCCTGCGCGTGCGCGGCTCCATCGCTTTCATCGGGGTCTCTACCGGCGTACCCACGCCGCCGCTGATGGCGACCGGCTCCGCCGGCCCGGAGCAGGTACAGAAACTCGGCGCGCTGCTGCGCAGCACCGCCGAGCAGGGCCTGTTCCGCGTCGTGTACATGCACCACTGCCCGATCAAGAGGCGGGAAAAGTGGCGCAAGCGTCTCACCGACGCGCCGCGCATGCAGCGTACCCTGCAGGAGAACGGCGCGGAGCTGGTGCTGCACGGACACGGGCACCGGCGTCACTTCGTGCGCCTGTCGTCCAACGACGGAGTCATACCGGTAATCGCTGTACCCTCGGCCTCCGGGCTGGGCCTGCACGGTGCCGACCGGGCGCGCTACAACCACTACGGCGTCAGCCGCACCCCCGCGGGGTGGCGCCTGGACATCGACACCATGCTGTACAGCACGTCACAGCGGCGCTTCGTGCAGGACGAGAGTTCGTTCATCGAGCTGGTGCGCCCCCACCGGGAAGCGCCCGGTGAGGCGCGGGGCAACACACCGGCGGCCCAGGCGGGCTAGGCGTCTTCGGCGGCGGCCTTTTCCAGGGCGCCTTTCACCAGCATCAGGTCGGCGATGGAGTCGACGTCGATCGCGGCGTTGGCATAGGGCAGTATCACCGCGCGGATACGCAGGCCCAGGCGCTTGCTGAGCTTGGCCAGCGCCTCCTCCAGCGACAGCAGCCCCAGGCGGTAGCGGATCACGGCCCACCAGCCGAGCAGGCCGATGACGACCAGCGGTTTCTTGCGCTCCTGCTCGATGCGCCGCCAGAACTTCGCCGCCCGGCGGCCCTCGGGGGTGATGAAGGCGAACAGGTTGCAGCCACAGAATTCACCGTCGCTGAAGCGCAGCACGGTTTTCCTGATGCCCGGGTAGGTCTCCGCGATGAGGGCATAGGGCGCCAGCCCCACGGTTACGTCCACGTCGTCCGCCAGGCTCTGGCGGCCGAAGGCATCGACGATCTCCGGCGTCAGCAGCGGGTGGTCGGCGGTGGTCAGCAGCACCGAGTCCTCCGGCTTCAGGCCCTGCATGGCGTTGTAGGCGCTGGTGCTGGGGCTGCCGGCCGGCTCGCTCCACTTGACCTGCCCGTCGTCGATCCAGCCCTGCAGCTGCTCGTCGGTGGCCACCGCCTCGGCCTCGGGCCCGGCCAGGCTGATGCCGCCCACCACCCTCGAGGCGCGCAGCGAGTTCAGCACACGGCGCACCATGGGCGTGCCGTCCAGGTCGATCATGGCCTTGCTGCCGGCGGCGGTGTGATCGATCAGGGAATCCGCCTTGGTGCGGTCGCCCGCCAGGACGATGGCGGTGAGCTGGTGAGTCTCCGGGTCTAGCTGCATGGTCTTATAAATCTTTTTGGTACATGCGATAGCGTTTATACGCCTGCCCGCCTATGGTTTCAATGATATTGCGCATGCCGTCGTTGTCTTCCAGGATCCACCCCATTTCCACATCGCGCACGCCGCGCGCGTGCAGCGCCTTGCGCACGGCGTCGATCACCATGAATGCCAGCGTCGGGCCCAGGCGGGAGTGCTGGTAGGCCTGGCGCACACCCATCAGCGGCACGCGTGCGGTGCGCGGGTGGCGCACCTTCAGTCGCCACAGCAGTTTCAGCCAGCCGAAGGGCAGCAGGCGGCCATCGAGGTCGCGCGCCGCCTCGTTGAGGTTCGGCAGGGCGACGATGAAGGCCGCCGGCTCACCGTCGTACTCGGCAATCTGGATGTAGTCGTCCGGCATCAGCCTGGTCAGCGTGGCGACCGTATCGAGCCACTCGGCCTCCGCCAGCGGCACGAAGCCCCAGTTGTCGCGCCAGGCGTCATTGAAAATCTCGCGCATCACGTCGGCGTCGGCCCTGACCTGCCCCCGGCGCAGGCTGCGCACCCGCACCCGGTCGGAGACACGCTCGGCCAGCTTCAGCATCACCCGCGGGGCCTCGAAATCCGGCCTCACGTGGTAGGCCAGCAGGTCCCTGGCGCCGCTGTAGCCCTGCTCCTGCACACGCTGGTCGTACCAGGGCCGGCCGTGCCCCATGAGCACGAAGGGCGGCGTGGAAAACCCGTCCACCAGCAGCCCGACCTCCTCGTTGACATGCAGGTTGAAAGGGCCGATCGCCCGGGTCATCCCCTCGTCCCGCAGCCACTGTTCGGCGGCGGTGAACAGCGCCGCCCAGACCGCGGCGTCATCCACGGCCTCCACCATGCCGAAATAGCCGGCGCCGTCGCCGTGCTGCCGCAGGTGGAGCTCGTCGACCTGGGCCGTGATGCGCCCCACCGGCTGCCCGTCGCGGTAGGCGACCCAGGCGCGCATGCGGGCGTGGTCGAGGAAATGATTCTTCGGGGACATCTGCTCGCGCTTCATGAAGCGCAGGGGGGCGATCCAGGCGGGATCGGAGGCGTAGATGCGGCCGGGCAGGTCGAGAAAGTCGCGCAGGGTGCGGCCTCCATCCACCACCACGACGGCGGGGGCCTGCGTATTCGAATCCGTCATGTGCTGTTGCGCCTGCCTGCCCCCCACTGCCGCCGGGCAGTATACAGGCGATGCCGCGGCTTTATAAGCACACCCCGCGGGCGGCGCCAAAGCGGCCTCCCGGCGGTCCCTACGCCTGCGTTTTTCCGCGCCCGCGGCGGGCACGGAAACGGCGCCGCCACAGCGCCGGAAACGCTACCCGAAACGGGTTAGCGAGGACTCACATGGGCGCGACCCGACGACGCCCTCCGCCGCGTAACATGGCGGCCCGCGGGCCCCGTTGCGCCATTTTCACAAAATTGCGAGGTTGTAATATTTCTCGTAAAAATTCCATAAAAAACAGCATTTTATGGGATTTTCGCGGAAGGCGCGCGGGCGCCGAGGCCGCGCGCGGCGCGGCTTTGAGCAGGATTCGCAGGGGTAACATTCAGCGCGCGAATTGCGGCTATTTCACACTGCCCGCAGGGTAGCCCTTGGTATTATTACCTATAAGTCCAGACCCCTAAAATGCTAGGATACGCAGCAGTCAGGTAACCCGTATTTCGGGCCTGGGCAAAGGGGCACAAGCATGTACAAACCCCTGTACAAAGAGCAACAAACGTGGCCCGTAAAATCACGTTGGAAGTATTGAGACCTAGCGTCATCGCCGGCTCCGGCCGAGGGTGAGCTGCGGATATTTCGCCAAAAGCAGGGCCCGGTGCTGCAACATGCCGGCGCGACCAGGGCGCCACGAATTTGAGGACGGTTCATTGTCAAACGATAATCCAGTAGCCACACCGACACGCCATGAGCTGGCCTTCCGTCCCGCCGATTTCTCCACCCTGACCGAAGCGCTCGACTACGCCGCCCAGGGTGAAACCGGCTCCAACTTCTACACCGGCCGCGGCGCGATCTACGCCAGCCTCAGCTACGCCGAACTGCGCGAGCAGGCCATCGACCTCGCCCACAAGCTGCTCGGGCTGGGCGTACAGCGCGGCGACCGCGTGGCGCTGGTCGCCGAGACCAACCCCGACTTCATCCGCTTCTTCTACGCCTGCCAGTACGCCGGACTGATCCCGGTGGCGCTGCCCGCCTCCGTCAAGGTCGGCGCGCACCAGGCCTACGTGGCGCAGCTGAAACGCCTGCTGGAGGCCTCAGACGCCGCCATCGGTGTGGCCTGCGAGGGCTACCTGCCCTTCCTGCAGGAGGCGAGCCAGGGTCTCGACATGCGCATGGTCGACATGCCCGAGTCCTTCTACGCGCTGCCCGCGGACGAACAGGCACTGCCGGAGGCACAGCCCGGCGACATCTCCTATATCCAGTACACCTCCGGCAGCACGCGCTTCCCGCGCGGCGTGGTCATCAAGCACGAGACGGCGCTGGCCAACCTGCAGGCCATCATCGCCGACGGCCTGAAGATGAGCGGCGAGGACCGCATGATGTCCTGGCTGCCGTTCTACCACGACATGGGCCTGGTGGGCTTCGTGCTGGTACCCATGGCGGCACAGGTTTCCATCGACTACCTCGACACCCGTGAGTTCGCCCTGCGTCCGCGCCAGTGGCTGAGCCTGATGACCAAGACCCGCGCGACCATTTCCTTCGCGCCCTCCTTCGGCTACGAGCTGTGCGCGCGCCGCGTGCGCGCCGCCGACGTGGAGAGCTACGACCTGTCCAGCTGGCGCGTCGCCGGTATCGGCGCCGAGATGATCCGCCCGCAGACGCTGCAGCACTTCGCGGAGATGATGGCCCCCGCCGGGTTCGACCAGCGCGCCTTCCTCGCCTGCTACGGCATGGCAGAGTGCACGCTGGGCATCAGCTTCTCACCGCTGTGGACGGGCTTCACCACGCACCACATCGATGCCGACCACCTGTCGGATCACCACGAGGCGGTGCTGCTGGACGAGAACGACACCCACGGGCGCGGCCGCCACTTCGTCAACTGCGGCGTACCGCTGCCCAACTTCGAGGTGGAGATTCGCGACGACGGCAAGGTGCTGGATGACTGGCAGACCGGCGTGATCTACCTGCGCGGGCCCAGCGTCATGTCCGGCTACTTCAACCTGCCCGACGAGACCGGCCACGCCCTGTGCGATGACGGCTGGCTCAACACCGGCGACATCGGCTACATGGTCGACGGCGTCCTGACCATCACCGGCCGCAAGAAGGACCTCATCATCATCCACGGTCGCAACATCTGGCCGCAGGATCTCGAGCACATCGCCGAAAACGAGCCGGAAGTGCGCTCCGGCG
>JAWVYG010000030.1:0-10898 GCA_033722815.1 Halioglobus sp. | reverse complement strand
GCCCCTCAACCAGAACCAGCTGGCGCGCAAATTGAAACTGTCCGATCACGAGCAGGTGGAGGCCCTGGGCAAGCGCCTGCGCGCCATGGTGCGCGACGCCCAGCTGTTGCAGGATCGCCGCGGCGCCTACGCGGTGGTGGATCGCATGGACCTGATACGGTGTCGCGTGCAGGGCCACCGGGACGGCTACGGCTTCGCCCTGCCGATCGGCGAGGGCGATGATATCTACCTCAGCTCCAGGCAGATGCACTTCGTGTTTGATGGCGACGAGGTGCTGGTGCAGGTGACCGGCGAGGACCGCCGGGGGCGGCTGGAGGGCAAGGTCGTCGAAGTCCTGTCGCGCGCACATACGCAGATCGTGGGCCGCTACCAGGAGGAGAGCGGGATCGGCTTCGTCATCCCTGACAACGGCCGCATCGCCCAGCAGATACTGATCCCGCCCGGCGCCAGGGGCGAGGCCCTGTCCGGCCAGATCGTCACCGCGACCATCACTGACTACCCCACACGCAAGCTGGGCGCGAAGGGTCGTATCGCCGAAATACTCGGTGACCACCTCGACCCCGGGCTGGAAATCGACGTGGCAATTCGCGCCCACGGCATCCCCTTCGAGTGGCCCGAGGCGGTGCTGGACGAAGCCGCAGGACTTGAGGGTGAGCCGCTGGAGGCCGACAAGCAGCATCGGTTCGACCTGCGTTCGCGGCCCTTCGTCACGATCGACGGCGAGGATGCCAGGGACTTTGACGACGCCGTGTATTGCGAGAAGCGCCGCGGCGGCTGGACCCTGTGGGTGGCGATCGCCGATGTCTCGCACTACGTGCGCCCGGGCTCCGCCCTCGACCAGGAAGCCGCGAATCGCGGCAACTCGGTGTATTTTCCCGAGCGGGTCGTGCCGATGCTGCCCGAGGTGCTGTCCAACGGGCTTTGCTCCCTGAAACCCGCCGTGGACCGTCTTGCCATGGTGTGCGAGATGCAGCTGGGCGAAGGCGGCGAGATGACGGACTACCGTTTCTACGAAGCGGTCATCCACTCCCACGCGCGGCTCACCTACACGCAGGTGGGCGAGGTGCTGGAGAAGGGCAGTCATGCGGAGGTCCCGCGGGACAGGGTGGCGGACCTGCAGCGCCTGCACAGCCTGTACAAGGTGCTGCGGGCGGCGCGTGAGCAGCGCGGTGCGATCGATTTCGAGACCGTGGAAACGCGCATCATCTTCGATGCGAAGCGCAAGATCGAAGCCATCGTGCCGGTCGTGCGCAACGATGCCCACAAGCTGATCGAGGAGTGCATGCTGTGCGCCAACGTCGCGACGGCGAACTTTTTCAGCGTCAACAAGCTGCCGATCCTGTACCGCGTGCACGAGGGTCCCAGCGAGGAGAAACTGGAGGGTCTGCGCAAGTTCCTGGGTGAACTGGGGCTGGAGCTGGGCGGCGGCGCCAAACCCTCGCCGATGGACTACCAGGTGTTGATCGCCCGCGTGCAGGATCGCGAGGACGCGCACGTCATCCAGACGATGCTGCTGCGCTCCTTGAGCCAGGCACTCTACCAGCCGGACAACGGCGGCCACTTCGGCCTGCATTACGAGGCCTACGCCCACTTCACTTCACCTATCCGCCGCTATCCTGACCTGCTGGTTCACCGCGGCATCCGCCATCTCATTCGCAGCCGCAGGAAGGTCGAGGGCGTGCTCAGGTTCGAGGGCGCCAGGGCGCTGCAGGCCAGGCGCATCTTTCCCTACGATGCCGCTGCCATGGCGGTGCACGGCGACCACTGCTCCATGACCGAGCGACGTGCGGACGATGCGACCCGCGAGGTCGACGCCTGGCTCAAGTGCGAGTACCTGCTCGATCATGTCGGCGACGAGTTCGACGGCGTGATCGCGGCGGTGACCAGCTTCGGCCTGTTTGTCGAGCTCGTGGACCTGTATATCGAAGGCCTGGTGCATATCACCGCGCTGCCGGGTGACTACTACCACTTCGACCCGGCGAAACAGCGCCTGACCGGTGAGCGCAGTAATCGCAGTTTCGCGCTGGGCGGATCGGTCAGGGTGCAGGTTGCCCGGGTCGATCTCGACGATCGCAAGATCGACCTGGAACTGGTGGCGGACAAGTCCGGCGCCCGCAAGGGCGGCAAGAAGAAGGCGCAGGGCAAGGCCTCGCGCGGCGGCAAGAGCGGCAAATCTACACGCAAGCGCGGCAAGTCCGGCAAGGCCCCGGACAGTTCCGGGGGGCGCCGCAAGACGGGCCACCGCCGCCGCTACTGACGATGGCGCTGGTCTACGGTATCCACGCGGTAGACAGCCTGCTGCGGCGTAATCCAGGGTCGGTGCGCCGGCTGTGGCTGCAGCAGGGGCGGCAGGACAGGCGCCTGGCCGCCATCGAGGCGCTGGCCTCCGGCAGCGGCCTGGCGATATCCCGGGTATCGCGCGCCGAACTCGACCGCACCGCGGGTGGCCGCCACCAGGGCGTGGTGGCGGAAGTGGCCGAAGCGGGGGCCGCCGACGGTGGCGCCGCACAGGCGGAAAGCGCAAACCTGCTGCCGGAGTCGCGCCTGTTGCGCCTGCTGGATGACCTGGAGCGCCCGGCCCTGTTGCTGGTGCTGGACGGCGTGACCGATCCGCACAACCTCGGGGCGTGCCTGCGCAGCGCCGATGCGGCCGGTGTCGACGCCGTCATCGTGCCGAAGGACAAGTCCGCCTCGATCACGCCGACGGTGCGCAAGGTCGCCTGCGGCGCGGCCGAGACGGTCCCCTTCGTCCGCGTCACGAACTTGTCCCGCACCCTGCAGGCCCTCAAGGAGCGCGGTATATGGCTCTACGGCGCCGCCGGAGAAGCGGAAAATTCCATATACGACAGTGAGTTAACGGACTCGCTGGCGCTGGTGATGGGCTCCGAGGGCAAGGGCATGCGGCGCCTGACCAGGGAGCAGTGCGACTTTCTCGTCCACCTGCCCATGGCCGGCAGCGTCAGCAGCCTGAACGTATCCGTAGCCACGGGCATCTGCCTGTTTGAAATCGCCCGGCAGCGCCGCGCCGGTGCTGCCGCGGAGGGCTGATCCGGGCTCCCGGGCGCCCTTGTCTAGGTGGGTCAAAGTCGGTAAACTCCGCGCCTCAAAATTTGCCCGGTCTCTCCCCGAGGGGCCAACCTCCTTGCCACACCATCGTGAGTGGGTGGCATTAACCCGTAAGGAGCCTAATCGTATGCGACACTACGAGATCGTCTTCATGGTCCATCCGGACCAGTCTGAGCAGGTGCCCGGCATGATCGAGCGCTACACCACCACCATCCAGAAGGACGGGGGCATGGTGCACCGCCTCGAGGACTGGGGTCGCCGGCAACTGGCCTACCCGATCAACAAGATCCACAAGGCGCACTACGTCCTGATGAACGTCGAGGCATCCAACGACGCCCTCGACGAGCTCACCACGACGTTCCGCTACAACGACGCCATCATTCGCAACCTGGTAATCCGCCGCGATGACCCCGTGACCGAGGAGTCCTTCATCATGAAGGCCGAGAAGGAGAGCCGCGAGCGCAAGAGCCGTTACGAAGAGCGCCAGGCGGCCGAAGCCGCGAAGGCGGAGTCCGCAGCCAGGAGCGACAGCGCCGAGGAAGCGCCCGCCGAGTCGGCTGCAGAGTAACGAGAGTTACGGATAAACAGGATCAGGATCAAGGAGTACCGACATGGCTCGTTTTTTTCGTCGCCGCAAGTTTTGCCGTTTCACCGCCGAGGGCACCAAGGAGATCGATTACAAGGATCTGGAAACCCTGAAGGCCTATATTTCTGAAACGGGCAAGATCGTGCCCAGCCGCATCACCGGCACCAAGGCCAGGTACCAGCGCCAGCTGGCGACCGCTATCAAGCGCGCGCGTTTCCTGGCGCTGCTGCCCTACACCGACGGGCACAAGTAACAAGCATTTAACGCGCGTGGCATCGGGCCGGGGCACGCAGTGACAGGCCTTGCTGCATTCGTCATGCGCGGGCGCTCGCAGGCCCTGCTGGTGGCCTTTGCAGGCGCGTTCAGTTCCCTGTTCTGCTGGGTCAGCGCCGCCGTCATCGCGCTGGTTACCCTGCGCAGGGGGGTGGGATCGGGCGCCTGGCTGTTGTTCTGGGCGCTGCTGCCGGCGGTTGCGCTGGCCTGGGTTTACGGCGACAGCGGGCCCCTGTCGCTGCTGCTGGGCACCGCGGTGCTGGCGGCGACCCTGAGAAGTACCGTCAGCCTGTCGCTGGCCGTGCTGGTCAGCGTTCCGGTGGGCATTCTCATGGGGCTGGCGGCGCTGACGCTGGGCGGCGATTACCTCGCCCAGATGGCCGAGTTGTTCGGGCAGTTCCTGGCCAGTATGGAACAGAGGTTGTCCCAGGGCGGTGAGCAGGTGGCCCTGCAACGGCCCACGGTGGGGCAGATCGCCGGTCTGCTGGGCGCCGGTACGGCTTCCATGTCGGTGTGCTGCCTGCTGCTGGCGCGCTACTGGCAGGCGGCACTGTACAACCCGGGTGGGTTTGGTCGGGAGTTTCGCGAGCTGTACTACCCGGCGGCAATGGCGACGGCATTGGTTCTCGCAGGCCTGGTGCTGTCGAGTGTCGGCTCGGGGCTGCAGACATGGGCGATGATCTGTTTCGTCCCGCTGACATTCGCCGGCCTGGCCCTCGTGCACAGCTGGGCGGCGCACCGCGGGCGCGGTGGCGGCTGGATAGCCTGGTTTTACATTGCCTGGCTGTTGCTGGACCCGGTAAAGCTGGTCGTGGTGTTTCTTGCCATTGCCGACAGCTGGATCAATTTTCGCCGCCGCTGGGCGGCGACAGGTGGCGCTGACGGGACAACGCTGCCCGGGCCGCGCGAAGACCGCGGCGATTCCGACGGCTCCGCCGGGGCGGACGATCGGGACGATACCGACGACGAGTCAGATAAACAGGATTTCAAGTGAGGGAGCCCGCTCCCCGACGAGAGGAAAGAGCGATGGAAGTTATTCTGCTGGAAAACATCTCCAACCTGGGTTCCCTGGGTGACAAGGTGGACGTGAAGGCCGGTTTCGGCCGCAATTACCTGATTCCCCAGGGCAAGGCGGTACCCGCGACCGAGGCCAATTCAGCGGAGTTCGAGGCGCGCCGCGCAGAACTCGAGGCGTCGGCCGCCGCATCGCTGTCGGAGGCCGAAGCCCGCGGTGAGGCGCTCTCCGCGCTGGGACTGGTGTCCATCGGTGCCAACGCCGGTGAGGAAGGCAAGCTGTTCGGCTCCGTCGGCACCCGCGACATCGCGGAGGCGATTACCGCCGCGGGTTGCGCCGTCGACAAGTCAGAGGTACGCCTGCCCGAAGGCGCCCTGCGGGAACTCGGCGAGTACGAGGTGGCTATCCAGGTGCACGGCGACGTCACCAGTCACGTCGCCATAGCCGTCGTCCCCGAGTAACGCCCGCGCCAGCTCGCGCTTGCGCGCTACGCAACAGGTGCACCTGCCCGGTCGGCCAGGTGCATTTTTTTGTCTGCGCCGACCGCGCGGCAACTGAATCATCGCGGCCTGCATCTTTTTCCTTTCTCCGACCTGTCAAAACCATTAACCTGTTCGGCCCGGCAACGGAAAATGTAAAGTCAATGGCCGATCCCGACTACCCCGATAATGTCTCCGAGCTGCCCTATCCCGGGGACGGCGACGTCGCGCGCATCAAGATGCAGCCGCACTCGGTCGAAGCGGAGCAATCGGTGCTGGGCGGGCTGTTGCTGTCCGCCGACGGCTGGTCGTCGGTTGCCGAGGAGGTGACGGCGGCGGATTTCTACCGCCCCGGCCATCGCATGATTTTTCGCCAGATCCAGCAACTCGCCGACTCGCTGGAGCCGATCGACGTTATCACCGTCGCGGACAAACTCCAGGCCAGCGGCGAACTGGAGGCGGCCGGCGGATTGTCCTACCTGACGGAGTTGGCCCACAACACGCCCAGCGCCTCCAATATCCGCGCCTATGCCCAGGTGGTGCGTGAACGCGCCAGCCTGCGCAGCCTCATCGAGGTCGCCCAGGACATCGCCGATAGCGGCTTCAATCCCGAGGGCCGCTCCTCGGACGACCTGATCAACGAGGCCGAGCGGCGCATCATGCAGATTTCCGAGCAGGGCCCCAAGGCGGGCGGACCCCGGGAGGTGAATCCCCTGCTGCAGTCGGCGCTGGAGCGGATCGAGGAGCTGTCGGCGGCCGACAGCCACATTACCGGCCTCAGTACCGGGTTCGCCGATCTCGACGACCGCACCGCCGGGCTGCAGGATTCCGACCTGGTCATCGTCGCCGGCAGGCCGTCCATGGGCAAGACGAGTTTCGCCATGAACCTGGTGGAGCACGCGGTGCTGAACCAGGACAAGCCGGTACTGGTCTTCAGCATGGAAATGCCCGCCGACCAGCTGATCATCCGCATGCTGTCGTCCATCGGGCGCATCGACCAGCGCCGCGTGCGCGTCGGCCAGCTGGACGACGCGGACTGGCCGAAACTCAGTGTGGCGATCAACAAGCTGAAGGACGTGCCACTGTTCATCGACGACACGCCGGCATTGACGCCGACCGAGGTGCGCAGCCGCGCGCGGCGCGTCTACCGCGAACACGGCGGCCTGGCCATGATCATGGTCGACTACATGCAGTTGATGCAGGTGGCGGGCGCCTCGGAGGGACGCACCGCGGAAATCTCGGAGATCTCCCGCAGCCTGAAGGCCATCGCCAAGGAATTCAGCGTGCCCATGGTGGCGCTGTCGCAGCTCAACCGCTCGCTGGAGCAGCGGCCAAACAAGCGCCCGGTGAATTCGGACCTGCGGGAGTCCGGCGCCATCGAGCAGGACGCGGATGTGATCATGTTCATTTACCGCGACGAGGTGTACCACCCCGAAACGGCGGAGCCCAATACGGCGGAAATTATCATCGGCAAGCAGCGCAACGGACCCATCGGCACCGTCAACCTCGCGTTCCAGGGGGAATTTACGCGCTTCGACAACCTGGCGCGGGGCGCCTACGACGAGTATTGACCGGCGACCGCCCGGTGCGGCCTACAATCCCGTTTCTTCGCGCAGCTTCCTGATACGTGCCAGGCGCTCCTCGGCGCTCAGCGGCTCTGCGTCCTGCTGTTCCAGCGCCGCCGGCGCCGGGATTTCCAGCGTCTCCCCGCGCAGCGCCCGGGTGCAGTAGCGCTCGTAGTGCTGCGTGAACACCGGCAGCGCCACCTGTTCGGTGTTGCTGGCGAGGAAGAACCAGTCGCTGTCGCGGCCGGCCAGGTAGACCGCGGGGTGGCTCCACTGCTGGGCCGAGCGGGGGGAGGGGGCCAGGCAGGCCTCGCGGTAAGCGTCCCTGGGCGAGGGCAGGCCCAGGTGGGCGACGCCCTCGCGGCAGCACTCCAGCATGCGGTTCAGGGTGGGCAGGTACTCGCTGTTTTCAATGGCGTACTTGGCGCCGGTCAGGATCTGCTCCACGGGGTAGTGCGCCAGTGATTCCAGCCACAGTTTCTTGATCTGCTTGAGCTGCTCGGCGTCCGGGTAGGCGGCGTAATACTGGTTGTGGTAGTTCAGCCGAAACAGTGCGAAGACCTGGTTGATCGCCTCCACGTGGGCTTCGGTTGCCTGCGCCCGTGGTGCCTCACTCTGCCCAGGACGTATCGGTGAGGTCGTCCTGGAGGCTTCTATCTCTTGTGCGACCTGTTGCACCAGGTCCCTGGTTTCCGGCATGGCCATGGTCCGCCTGTGCTAGCTGGTGGCGTTTCGCCCAGTGGTATTTGACGTGCTGGAGGAACTTGCTGTTCCAGGAGGTCAGCGCCTGGTTACTGTCCTTCCAGTATACGATGAATTCGGGTAGCAGTGAGCGTGCGAAATCGCCGTCGATGTGTGACATCTGCAGGATGTCGAACACGTCCGCCGACGGTTGCCAGTCGTCGCTGATGCGTCGTGGCTCGGTGCTGTGGGTGAGGCTCGATGAGTACCGGGCCCACTGCACGCGAATGTGCTGGATGAACTTCGAGTTGAGCTCTTTCGGCGGCGCGCCGCGCTCGCGCCAGTACAGCACGAACTCCGGGATCGCCTCCTCGATGAAGCCCGCGTCGATATCCGCGCGCAGCATGATCTCCATGGCGTCCGCGCTGGGTCGCCAGTGCGAGTCCAGTGGTGCACTTGCCGCGCGCTCGAACACCTCCGCCTGTTGTTGCTGCTGGCGCCGCCAGTTGGCGACGACATGCTGGCGAAACTTGTTTTCCCACGCGTGACTGGTTTCACCGCGCTCGCGCCAGTAAAAGACGAAATCTTCCAGTTGGTCCAGCGCGAACTGTCGCGGTATGTTGTGGTTCAGAGCCAGCAGCTGCAGCAGTTCCTCCCCCGGGGCCCAGTGCGTCGGCAGCAGCCCCGCACTGCGTCGGATGGGAGGCGCCTCGATGGGTGCCGGCGGGCTCGGCGTTTCCTCGCGCGGTGTTTCGTTCAACGCGAACACAAGCTGGTCGGTGGACAGCAGGGGCGGCGAATCGATGACCAGCACGCCCTTGTCGGCGAGGCTGCGGGTGATCCTGTGCAGGTCTTCGAGCTGCCAGAATGGCAGCGCCTCCTGCAGGTGGCCGCGCTCCACGTGGTAGAAGGCGAGGCCGCGGCGCCAGCGGGGGTTCTGCTGTGCAAAGACCGGCTGCAGGTACTGCAGCAGGACGGCCTCCTCCAGGCCTATGGTGGCCGCCAGCTCCGGTGAAAACACCAGCTGGCGTTCGGGGAGCAGGGAGGATGACGGCATCGGCTTTTCCGGTTACAGCAGCGGGTCTGATAGGATAACCCAACTCGACGGGACGCTGCCGCATTCTGCGCAATTTTTTCGCAGGGCTCAGCCCGCGGACCGTGACCAACGACTTCCCGGGAACACTCATGGCAAAACAGAAAACCGCCTTTGTCTGCAACGACTGCGGCTCGGACTACGTCAAGTGGCAGGGCCAGTGCAGCGACTGCGGCGCCTGGAACTCGCTGGTGGAGGTCCGTCTGGGCCCGGCGAAGGGGGCGGCGCGCAGCGCCGCCGTCAGCGGCAGCCGCGCCGGTTTTGCCGGCGCCCTGGACAGCGCCAGGGTGCTGGCCGATATCGACCTGCAGGACCTGCCGCGTGTGTCCGCCGGTGCACAGGAGTTCGACCGGGTGCTGGGCGGCGGCCTGGTGCCGGGCTCCGCTATCCTGGTGGGCGGCAATCCGGGCGCCGGCAAGAGCACGCTGTTGCTGCAGACCATGTGCCACCTGGCCGCGTCGATGGAGGCCCTGTACATCACCGGCGAGGAGTCGCTGCAGCAGGTGGCGATGCGCGCACAGCGGCTGCAGTTGCCCACGGACAGGCTGCGTCTCATGTCCGAGACCAACGTCGAGGCCATCGTCGCCGCGACCAACGAGTTCAAGCCGCGGGTGCTGGTGGTGGATTCCATCCAGGTCGTGCACACCGATGAGCTCACCTCGGCCCCCGGCAGCGTGTCCCAGGTACGCGAGTGCGCTGCCTACCTGATCCGCCACGCCAAACAGACCGGCACCGTACTGTTCCTGGTGGGGCACGTCACCAAGGATGGCAGCCTTGCCGGCCCCAAGGTGCTGGAACACATGATCGACTGCTCGATCCTGCTCGAGGGTACCGAGGACGCCCGCTTCCGCATTCTGCGCGGACAGAAGAACCGCTTCGGCGCCGTGAACGAGCTGGGCGTGTTCGCCATGACCGACCGCGGCATGCGCGAGGTGAAGAACCCGTCCGCGATTTTCCTCGAGCGCGGTCAGGAGCCGGCCCCGGGCAGCGCCGTCATGGTCGTCTGGGAGGGTACGCGTCCGCTGCTGGTGGAAATCCAGGCGCTGGTGGATGACAGCCAGCTGGGTAACCCGCGGCGGGTCGCCGTCGGCCTGGAACAGAACCGCCTGGCCATGCTGCTGGCGGTACTGCACCGTCACGGCGGTCTGCAGGTGGGGGACCAGGATGTGTTTGCCAATGTCGTCGGTGGCGTGAAGGTGCTGGAGACCAGCGCAGACCTGGCCCTTCTGCTGGCCATCGTGTCGAGCTTCCGTGACCGCCACCTGCCGCCGGACCTGGTGGTGTTCGGCGAGGTGGGGCTGTCCGGGGAGATCCGCCCGGTACCCAGCGGCCAGGAGCGCCTGGCGGAGGCCGCCAAGCACGGCTTCAAGCGCGCCATTGTGCCGCGAGGCAATGCCCCCCGCGGCGAGATAAGCGGCATGCAGGTGATCGCCGTGTCGAAACTGGCCGAGGCGCTGTCGGCCCTCGACTGAGCGCATCCATCGAGGAGCGGTTTCCCTGACTTCGACTATCATTGACGTGACGGGCCGCGCCGGCCACGTCCCTTGGCAAAGAGGGAGACCCATGTCTATCAACAAGTGCCTTGTGCTCGCCGCTTCCCTGGTGCTGTTGGCATCCTGCGGTGATTCCGGTGAGCCTGATCCGTCGCCTGTCACGATGCAGGGTGCAGGCGAAGCGCTGGCCCAGTCCGGGAAAGCGGCAGCTGCCGCAACCGGTCTGGCGGATGTGGATCCCTGTAGCGTGCTCACCGACGAGTTGCTGCAGGCGCACTTCACTATCGCCCCGGATACGCCGATCAATCGCCGCTTATCGGACTACTCGCCGCACCCGCTGTGCACGGTGAGCTGGCGCAAGGCGGATGCGGACGACATCGAGGCTCGGCGCGGTGAGGCCATGAACGAATACATCATGGCAAAGGCGCGGGGAGAAAAGGTCAGCATCCCCAACTTCCGCACGGATGACGAGATGTCGCTGACGCTGTACGAGCCGCTCTTCGATAGCCCGGGCGCCGCCCAGGGCGGATTGGACCAGGCGATGTCCGTGTTGCAGAAAGGCGTCAGCGCCAGCCACAAGGGCGTCGAGGCAACCTTCCAGGCCGACGTCGTCCCAGTGGCCGGCGTGGGTGACAAGGCCGCGTGGG
>JAWVYG010000029.1:0-10935 GCA_033722815.1 Halioglobus sp. | reverse complement strand
CCGGCGTGGTCCAGGTGCACGTGGGTCGGTATGACGTAGCGCACCTGCTGCGGATCAATTGCCGCAGCCGACATCAGCTGCTGCAGGTTGGCCAGGCTGTGGTTGGTGCCCGTCTCGATCACCGCGTACTCGCCGTCCGACCCCAGCAGGTAAAAGCAGGCCATGCCGGCATCGATATAGTGCGCGTCGATGCAGGTGATGCCGTGGGAGAGTGTGTCGTAAGGCAGGTCGGTCACGCTGTACCGCCATCCCCTGAAAAAAATTGCGGCACCTTCAGGCTGATTGCCTCAGCGACGAAGATTGGACTGCACCTCGAGCACGATGGGCTCGCCGAGCCGCCGGCTGATCACCGACTTCAACTCCTCCACGTGAGCCGTCGTCACCGGCTCACCTGCGCTCAGTACCAGCCGCACCAGGTGCGGCTCGCCGAGCTTTACGTCGGCCTGTGCCACGTCCACCACAAGGCCCGACAACACCAGTTCACCCAGCGGCACGTTCTCGAGTATGCGATCGCGCTTCACCAGGTGGGAAAAAGACAGCGAGAGAGGCAGGCTGATCAGCAGCACCAGGAAAAAGGTCGTGCCGAGACCGGCTCGCGCGCGATGGAACGGCGCGAAGCCAAGCACCAGGAACGTGGCGCTGGCGGCCAGCGCAATGCCCGCCAGGTTGGTGATGAGCAGCAGCGCCGCACCGCCGGCCATGGCCCAGTCGCCCCAGCCGAGGCCGATGCCGACGACACTGAGCGGCGGCACCAGGGCGACCGCGATGGCGACGCCCGCGAGGCTCTTGGCGATCTCTTCCTTGGCGTTGGCGTAGGCGCCGGCTATACCCGAGATAACCGCAACCAGAAGGTCGAGCAGCGTCGGCGACATGCGCGCCTTCATCTCCTGCGTGGGTATTTCCAGCGGCATGGCCCACGCCAATAGCACCGCGCAGCCCAGTCCCCAGGCGATGCCGATCAACAGGGTGCGCCCTGACGAGCTTATCAAGGTCGCGTCAGAACGCGCGAGGCCCATGGCCAGTGAAATAATGGGCGCCATGAGCGGCGCGAGGATCATCGCACCGATGATGACGGGGGCGGAATTGGCGTACATACCGCCCAGCGCCAACAGTACGCTAAGCACCATGAGCATCTGGTAGGAAGACGTCGCCGCGGCGTTCTCGCGCAGCGCGATGAACAGGTCGCGGTACTCATCCGCCGTGGCGTGGTCGAACAACGGCAGCGGTTTCTCGATGAGCGGGCGCGCACCGTCATCCACCGGGGCATGGTTGAGCTTGAGCCGCTCGCGCTCAACCGTGGTGCCCTCGTTGTCGTGCAGGACCAGTGCCGGGCCCGGCAGCAGGCGCAGGCCGCGCTCGATGATTGCCAGCTCGATTTCCTCGGCATGCACGGACTTGCCGTCAACCAGGTATTCCGTACCCTTGGGCGCGCTGATATGCAGGCGGCTGGTCTGCACCAGGCTGAGGGAGGCCGGCAGACGTGAGAAGTCGAACTTTGTCGGCAGCAGCAGGCGCAGCAGTAACAGCAGATAACTGAATACGCTGCGCGGCGCCAGCGCCAACAGCGACAGGCGCCCGTCGGCGACGCCCGTCTCATCGGCAAACGCGCGGGCGATCAGCCTACTCTGGGTCTGGCCGATCGCGACCAGCCCGAGCGCAGCCATCTTCACCTGCTGTTCCTTGGCCGTGGTCAGCGTGTAGGGCTTCAGGCCGAGACCCTTCAGACCGCGCAGCGCGCCGGTGAACAGGCTCCAGCGCGTCGGCGGACGCTCCGTATCGTAGGGGCGCAGGCCCAGCACACGGCCGATCACGACCGATGAGAAGACCAGTTCATCATTGCAGGTCAGGGCGTCCACGCGGATGACAGGTGCGCGCATATAGTGCTCGATCAGTGCAGGCAACTTGCCCCGCACACCGAGCGCGGCAGCGCTGCGCTGGGCACGGGGATGCGGCAACACGCCCACTGCCCAGTCGCGCTCCATGGCCAGTGCCGCGAGGTCGCGCGTACGTTCATCACCCACGTACAGCAGCACCCGGGCCTGCGCCGGACAGGACTCGCGCTCGGACCACGGCAGCAACGTTATGCCATGGGCGCTGCATACTTCAGCGACCGCGTCGACGGTCAGCTCGTCATCGTGCAACAGCCAGGTGCCGGCCTGCGCCTCCTCTTGTGTGTTTCCGTCCTCAGCCAACCTTCAGGCTCCCGCCGCACAGGAGACGACACTCTAACGCGGGCGGCCGGAAAGCGCGACCATTCATCCGGCCTGCGCCACCATGCCGCCGTCCAGCACCAGTGTCTGGCCGGTCATCCAGGCGGACGCGCGGGAGCAGAGGTAGATGGCGGTGCCGGCGGCATCCGCGGCATCACCCATGCGCCGGCGCGGGATCATCCGGGCCAGCCCAAGGTCGGGGTCCTGCAGGTGCGCGGTCATCTTGCTGGGGAAGAAGCCCGGGGCGATGCCGTTGACGTTGATATCCTCCGCGGCGAGATCCGCGCCAAGGTGCCGCGTCAGGTGGTGCACGGCCGCCTTGCTGGCCGAGTAGGCGTAGTTGTTCATCCCCGGGTTGGTAATACCGTTGATCGAACCGATGTTCACCACGCGGGCCGGATCATCGGCGCTGGCCGCCGCGCGCAGCTGCGGCAGCAACTGCTGCGTCAGGAAGAACAGCGACTTGACGTTGAGATCCATGGTCTTGTCCCAGCCGCTTTCCGGGAACTCATCGATGGCCGCCCCCCAGGTGGCGCCGGCGTTGTTGACGAGTATGTGCACGCGCTCCTCGCGACCGCCCACTTCGCGCGCGAAGGCCTGCACACCCTCCAGGGTGGAGAGGTCCGAGGCAATGGCGCAACACTCACCCAGTTGTGCCAGCTCCCCTTCCGTCGCCCGCATTTCCTCCTCGCGGCGGGCGGTAATGTAGACCTTCGCGCCGTTCTCCACGAAGCCGCGGGCGATCATGGCGCCGATCCCCCGGGACCCGCCGGTCACGACAGCCACCTTGCCACTCACATCAAACAGGTTCTTCATACACTCTCCTCAATCAAATGGGCATGCGCTCAGGCATTGCCACGCTGGCGATATTCGGACGGCGCGCACCCGCACCAGACCTTGAAGGCATTGGAAAACGAGGCCTGGTCCGAGTACCCCAGCAACAGCGCAATCTCGGTGATAGCCAGGCGCGGGTCGTCCAGGTAGCGGCGCGACTGTTCCTCGCGGACATCCTGCAGCATGCGCTTGAAGCTGGAACCGTGGGCATTGAGCCTGCGCTGCAGCGTACGCCGCGAGATACCCATGTCCTGCGCCAGGCTGTCGATGGTCAGCGCACCACCGGGCAGGGCGCGACGAATCGCCGCCCGCGTATCGCGCAGGAAGGGATCGCCCTCGTCTTCCGCGGCAAATATCGCGGCCGCTCCGGCGCAAAAATCGCTGCCAAGCTCGAATCCCAGGTCGATCAGCGGGTAGCGCAAGACCTCCCGCGCGAAGTACAGGCAGCTGGTCTCGCAACCGAACTTCAGGTTGGCGCCGAACGCACGCTTCAGCGCCCGCGTATCATCCGGCGCAGTGTAGGTAAACTCCGCGGCGTGCACCGGCACCGGCAGCGCGCATATGGCGTTGACGATCTCGACCGCGGACTTGAGCATCTCGTCCACCATTGGGCGCCAGCTCGCCGTGCGCTCATCCAGCGGGTGCCACTCCAGGCGGATGTAATCGCCCACGGGTCGCACCAGTACCCGACCGGTGTCCCCGCGCAACCTGATCGTGCTGGGGATCACGTTGAAGTACTCGCGCAGGTCGCGGCAGATCGTGGTCATGTACAGGTGCAGGTTGAGGCCGCTGAAGTAGATGATATGGCCGACGTAGAGACCGAGGTCGGGATCGCCGCTGCGCTCAACGGCCATGCGATACAGGTTGAGATAGCTGCCAAGGGGAATGCGCTCGCCGGCGTCGCGCAGCAGGCTGTCGCTAATACCGGCGTCGCGCAGCAACGCGTCGGTATCGACACCGAGGGCTGCGGCGGCCTGCACGACCGCCTTCGGACCCAGGGCGTAGACGCTGCCGCCGGCGCCCGCGGCCATCAGCCCGATCCCGCCGCCGCCAGTGCGCGCAGGATCACCTGGCGCGTATCCGCCGGGTCGATAACCGCGTCGATCTCGAGGTAGGACGCCGCCTCGGAGGCCTTGCCGATCTCGTACATGCGCGCGACCAGTTCCTCGAACAGCTGCTCGCGCTCGGCGGGATCCTCTTTCGCCTCCAGCTCCTTCCTGTAGCCCAGGCGCACCGCGCCCTCCAGCCCCATCCCGCCGAATTCGCCGGTGGGCCACGACGCCGCGTACACCGGGCGCAGGAAACTGCCGCCGGTCATCGCCATGGCGCCGAGGCCGTAACCCTTGCGCAGGAATACGGCCACCACGGGTACGGTCACCTTCGCGCCCGCGATAAACAGGCTCGCCATGCGCCGCACCGCGCCTTCCTGTTCACTGGCCGGGCCGACCATGAAGCCGGGGGTATCGGTCAGGGACAGCAGTGGCAGGCCCAGCGCGTCGCACTTGGCGATAAACTGTGCCGCCTTCTCCGAGGCCTGCGCATCAACGGCGCCGCCCATCTGCTGGCAGTCGTTGGCGATGAGCGCCATGGGCTGGCCCTCGATGCGGATGAATCCCGTGATCACGGCGCGGCCGTAGATGCGCTGCAGCTCCAGGAAGGAACCACTGTCCGCAAGAGTCTCGATGATGCGCCGTACCGGGTAGCCCCAGCGGCGATCTTCGGGGATGGCGTCGCGCAGGCCCTCCTGGGGCTGCGCTTCCCAGTCGGGTACGGGGCCCTGGAAATAGGACAACAGCTTTTTCGCCAGGGCGGTGGCGTGGGCCTCGTCCTCGGCGACGATGTCGATGACGCCGTTCTTTTCCTGCACCTCCACGGGCCCGATGTCGGTCGGTTCATAGGTGCCGAGGCCGCCGCCCTCGATCATCGCCGGGCCGGCCATGCCGATCCAGGATGAGCGTGTGGTGATATTGAAATCCGCACAGCCGAACAGCGCGGCGTTGCCGGCGAAGCAGTACCCGTTGTTGACGGCGATGCGCACGACCTGGCCGGCAAGGGCCGCCCAGGTGGCGAAGGAATTGACGTTGAGCCCGGCGATCTGGGTCGAGACGTCGGTATCCCCGGGCCGGCCACCGCCGCCCTCGGTATACATGATGATCGGCAGGTCGAGTTCACCTGCCAGCTCGCACATGCGGTCCAGCTTCTTGTGGTGAAAATAGCCCTGGGTGCCGGCCAGCACCGCGTAATCGTTGACAATCACGGCGGCGCCGGCGCGCTCCGGCCCAATCAACTCGGCGTTGATCGTGCAGGTGCCGGTGATAATGCCGTCCGCGGCCGTGCTGGTCTGCAGGTCTTCGTATTCACGCCGGCTGCGCTGGGCCGCCACGGCCAGCTGCCCGTACTCCTGGAAGGAGTCCGCATCGACCAGGTCGGCGAGGTTTTCACGCGCCGTGCGGTAGCCGCGGGCGTGGCGCTTGTCCCGCGCATCAAGGCGCTGCTCGTCCAGCGTGCGGTCCTGGCGTTCGCGCCAGGCGATGAACTCGGGTCGAAAATCGCCTTCCACAATCGTCTCCGGGGTTGCAGCAGCGCACACTATACCCCACTTGCGTCGGGGCGGCGCGGCGCCTCAGCTGGACTGTTTCTTGCCCCGCTCCTGCACGCCGGAACGCCGGTCGGCGATAGCGGAGCCGGAGACGGACCTGTTCACCGGCCCCATGACGTTGCGCTCCATGACCAGGCCGGCACCGAGATACATCTGCAGCCCGTCATTGACCATCTGCTTGTAGACGCGCACGGTTTCGGGCACGCAGCTGACGATATCGCGCGCGACCTGGCAGCACTCCTCCCGCAGCTCGTCCGGATCGACCACGCGGCTTACCAGCCCCCAGGCGTCGGCCTGTTCGGCTGTGATGAAGTTCGCGGTGAAGTGCGCCTCCCGCGCGCGGCTCGGGCCAATGATCCGCGCCAGTTTCTGCGACAGCCCCCAGCCGGGGGCCAGCCCCACCCTGGCGTGGGTGTCGGCGAAACGTGCGGTGGACGAGGCGATCAGGATGTCGCCCATGAGCGCGAGTTCGAAACCGCCGGTGGCGGCAACACCGTTGACGCCGACTATGATCGGGCGGTCGAAGGCCTCCATCGCGGCGACGATGTCGTGTTCGCCGTGGATGCTGAACACGTCCAGGCCCGCTTCACTTTCGCCCATGGCCTTGAGGTCGAGGCCGGCGCAAAACGCGCTACCGGCACCGATGAGCACCACGGCGCGCACCGAACTGTCGCGCGCCAGTTCGCGGAAACTACTGCACAGGTCCGTGAGCAGTTGCGGCGACAGGGCATTGCGCGACTCTGGCCGGTTCAGCGTGAGGACCGCGTAGCCGTCCTCTCTGTCGATCAGCAAATGAGACTCAGACACGCTCGTATACCTCCCCGATATTTACCGCCCCTTCCACTGGGGCGCACGCTTTTGCAGGAAAGCGGCGGCGCCCTCGGCAGCATCATCGCTGTTGATGCAGATGTGCTGCAGCTTCGCTTCCGCGGTTATCATGTAGTCGACAGGCTGCTCCAGCGCATCGTTCACTGCCTGCTTGGCGTAGCGCAGGGACAGGGGCGCCCTGCCCGACAGTTCCTCCGCCCAGGCCAGCGCATCCTCCACCAGGCTGTCGGCGGGCGCCACGCGGTTACACAGCCCCCACTCCAGGCACTTCTGCGCCTTCACCTTCTCGCCGGTAGCGATGATCTCGTAGGCGCGCTTGCGGCCCAGCGTACGCACCAGGTGCCAGGTGGCGCCGCCGTCCGGTATCAGGCCGATGGCGGCGAACGCCTGGTAGATATACGCGTCCTCGGCCATCACCGTCAGGTCGCAGACCATGCCCAGGGCACTGCCGATACCCGCGCAGGCGCCATTGATGGCGCTGATCCACGGCTTTGGCGCCTCGTGGATTTCCATCAGTGCGGGCTTGTACTCGTGGTTCAGGTGGTCCTCCACGCGGAACGACCCACCGCCCTGCCCCGAGGGCATCTCGGTGAGGTCGGCGCCGGCGCAGAACGCCCGCCCCGCCCCGGTTACCACGACAACGCGCACGCTGTCGTCGTCGTTTACCTCGCGCACCGCCTGCAACAGGTCGCGGCGCAGGGCCGCGTTGAAGCTGTTCAGGCTGTCCGGCCGGTTGAGGCTCACCAGTGCCACCGCGCCGCGGCGCTCTATCAGTACTGTTTCGTAGTCGCTCATGTATTTTTCCCTCCCTCAGGAAATCGCTCCGGCGTCGCGCAGGGCAGCCACTTCCTGCTCGCCAAATCCCATCGCCGCCAGCACCGCGTCGGTGTCCTGCCCCGCTTCGTGGCCGCCGTGGGCCACTTCCGACGGCGTGCGGCTGAAACGCGGCGCCGGGGCCGGCTGCACCATGCCGTCCACCTCGATGTAGGTGTTGCGGGCGACGTTCGCCGGGTGCTGTGGCGCGTCCATGAAATTCACGACCGGTGCAAAACAGACGTCGGTGCCCTCCATGAGCTCGCACCACTCGGCCTGGGTCTTGCCCTTGAACACCGCGGAAAGCTTCTCCTTCTGTTGCGGCCACAGCGCGGCGTTGTTCTGCTCGCCGAAGTCCTCCTCGGACAGGCCGGCCTTCTCCTTCAGCAGCGCATAGAACTGCGGCTCGATGGAGCCGACGGAGATGTACTCGCCGTCTGCGCACTCGTAGGTGTCGTAGAAGTGGGCGCCGCCGTCGAGCATGTTGGACTCGCGCTCCTTCTCGTTCCACATTCCGAGCGCCTGGAAACCGTAGAACATCCACATGAGCTGCGCGGCGCCGTCGACCATCGCCGCGTCGATCACCTGGCCTTTGCCGGAGCTTGCGGTTTCCAGCAGTGCGGCGAGGATTCCGGTAACCAGCAACATGCCGCCACCGCCAAAGTCCCCCACGAGGTTGAGCGGCGGGACCGGCTTCTCACCCTTGCGGCCCATGGCGAACAGCGCACCGGTAATGGAGATGTAGTTGATATCGTGGCCGGCGGCCTGGGCCAGCGGACCCTCCTGGCCCCAGCCCGTCATGCGGGCGAACACCAGGCGCGGGTTGCGCTCCAGGCAGACGTCCGGGCCAATTCCCAGCTTCTCACACACGCCCGGACGGAAGGGGTCGATCAGCACATCGGCGTTCTCGACCATGCGCAGCAGGGTCTCGATGCCCTGCGCTTCCTTCAGGTTGATCGCCACGGACTTCTTGCCGCGGCTGCTGACATCCTTCATGTGCAGGCCGCCGGCGCCGGCGCGCTCGATGCGGATCACCTCGGCGCCCATGTCAGCCAGTACCATGCCGCCCATCGGGGCGGGGCCGATGCCGGCCAGCTCAATTACCGTGTAGCCGTTAAGGGGGCCCATTGCCTTCCTCCTTCATGCGGGAAAATCCCCCGCGCAGGGACGGGAATGCGCGGGGTAATGTGTCGTCCCGGGCCGCCGGGCAGCGCCGGCGCCGGGAAAGCCCTGGTGCGGAGGCGGCGTCTGTTTCAGCCAGTGCGCCAACGCACCGGGACCCGGGCGAAGTAACCGGTTTCGTCCGCTTACTTTGGCTGCATGCGAATACCGCCGTCCATGCGGATGCACTCGCCGTTGATGTAATCGTTCTCAACCAGCTGCTGGGCCAGCTGTGCGATCTCGTCCGCCTTACCGAGGCGCTTGGGATACAGCACCTGGCTGGCGAGCGGCTGCAGGAACTCGGCGATCTCGGGCGTCAGCTCCTCCGCGCCGCCCATCATCAGCGGCGTGGCAATGAGGCCCGGCACGATGGTGTTCACGCGGATCCCCAGCACCGCCAGGTCACGCGCGATCGGCAGCGTCATCCCGACCACGCCGCCCTTGGAGGCGGAGTACGCAGCCTGGCCGATCTGGCCCTCGTAAGCCGCGACAGAGGCGGTGTTGATGATCACGCCACGGCCGCCGTCGTCATTGAGCGGCTCGTTGTCGGCCATCTTCTCGGCGCACAGGCGCAGCACGTTGAAGGTGCCCACCAGGTTGATCTGGATGATCATGTTGAACGCGTCCAGCGGAAACGGGCCGTTCTTGCCCATGGTGCGCATGGCGTTGCCGGTACCGGCGAAGTTGCAGCAGATGTGGATCGCGCCGAAAGCATCCATGGTGGCGGCAATACCGGCCTGCACGGACTCCTCGCTGGTGACATTGACGTTGCAGAAGATCACGCTGTCGCCCAACTCGTCGACCAGCTGCTGGCCCTTCTCCTCGTTCATGTCGAAGATGGCGCACTTGCCGCCGTTGGCAACGAAGCGCTTGACCGTCGCGCGTCCGAGTCCGGAGGCGCCGCCCGTGACCACGGCTACTTTGTCTTTCAGATCCATTGTTTTCTCCTCGTTTGGGGCGCCCGGGGCGCTCTGGCTGGATTAAAAATTGCGTGTGTTGAAGGGAGTATAGTCGTCACCCAGGCAGTCGCGGCTGATGAGCAGTTTCATCACCTCCGAACTGCCGGCATAGATCGGCGAGATCATGGCGTCGGTGAGCTGGCGACTGATCGGGTACTCGTCCATATAGCCGTGTCCTCCGTGCAGCTGCACGCCCTCGGCCGCCACCTTTACCTGCAGCTCGCTGGTAACCAGCTTGGCCTTGGCGGCGTCGGTCGCCGTCAACTCGCCCGCGTTGAACGATTTCACGCACTGGTCGACGAACACCTGGGCCAGGTCCAGTTCCGAGCGCAGTTCCGCGAGCTTGAACTGGGTGTTCTGGAAGGCCGCGACCGGCTTGCCGAAAATCTGCCGCTCCTTCACGTAGTCGGCGGTCAGGTCCCAGGACAGCTGCGCACCCGCCAGGTAACCCATGGCGCCCAGCAGGCGCTCCTCGGCCAGGCCCTCCATCAGGTAGATGAATCCCTTGCCGGGCTCGCCCAGCACGTTCGCCTTCGGCACCTTCACGTCGTTGAAGAACAGTTCGGCCGTGTCCTGGCCCTTCATGCCCATCTTCTTCAGGTTGCGGCCGCGCTCGAATCCCTGCATGCCGCGCTCCACGATGAACAGCGTCATGGCATGCGGGTTGTTGTCGGGATCCGTCTTGGCGGCGACGATGATGACGTCGGCGTTGATGCCGTTGGAAATAAAGGTCTTGGACCCGTTCAGGACCCAGTGATCGTCCTGCTCCACCGCGGTGGAGCGCATGCCGGCGAGGTCGGATCCGGCATCGGGCTCGGTCATGGCGATCGCCAGGATGTACTCGCCGCTGACGCACTTGGGCAGGAAGCGCGCACACTGCTCTTCATTGCCGAAACGCGTGAAATAGGGTCCCACCAGGCGACTGTGCAGGTTGGCGAACCAGTCACCGGCACGGGCGTAGGTCGTTTCCTCGATGATCACCTGGTCGAAGCGGATATCGTAGTCCCCGGTACCGCCGTACTTCTCATCCGGCCAGACCATCAGGAAGCCCTGCTCACCGGCCCTGCGAAAGGCGTCGCGATCCACGATGCCGGCCTCACGCCAGCCCTCCATATGTGGCACAATCTCGGCTGCGAGGAACTTGCGGAATGCCTCGCGGAACATCTGTTGTTCTTCGGTAAACTCTCTGGGCAGCATTGTATGCCTCCGTGGAACAGCTGGACGGACGGGAGCAGGGGAATCCCTGAGCGGCAACAGTATGGTGAGGGCCTACAGGGCCAACAATGACCTGTCCAGACAAATAAATTGACTCGAGATTACAGCCCGCGCGCGGCAAAGATACCACGGTAAATATGGAACTGATTGCGACACAGGACTGGGCAATGATCCACTTCGGGCTCATCTTCCTGATCACCTGCGCCCACATGCTGGTGGTGTACGTGCTCAGCGATTCGAGCAATCCCACGCCGGGCCTGGGCCTTTACACGGTGTACTTCATGGCGGCGCTGCTGGGCTGGATCGCCTACACGCT
>JAWVYG010000028.1:0-10942 GCA_033722815.1 Halioglobus sp. | reverse complement strand
CGCGGCAGGTCCTCCTGGGCGCGTAAAAGTGTGCCATTTGCCGGTTGACCGCGCGCGGCGCTGCACTGTACGGTAGCGTCGCCGCTCACGGTGTGAGAACCGCAGGTCGCGGCAACACCGCCAGGATGGGGGGACATGACTGGCAGCGGCGCTTATCTGCCTGTAAAGCAAGGAGTTTATCGATCTGCCCGGGGCCGCGGCACCGGCGCCAGCGGCGGACCTGATACCGGGACATTCATTCGAATGTAACAATGTCCTGAGATGCTAGGAACCCGTTCACAAAATTGGCAACTTTTTGAGCAGTTTGACGGAACGCATGCTACTTTAATTGATGGAGTGGCAGCGCTGTGGATAAGTCTGTAACAGCCTGTGCATAACCCCCCCTTGGGTATTCCTTGTGCCAGGTGGGCGGCCCGGGCGCCAGATCATAATCGCGACAAACCGGCTGTTCGAAAAATGCAGGGGTGCTGGATGCGCCACCTCCGGACAGGAACCGGTTAACAAAGGAATTGGCAATGGCTACGGTCAGGGTGTTCAACCACCACGTACACACGTCGTTTTCCTGGCTGGCCATAGCCGACGGCGCCCTGTTCATCACCGCTTTCTTCGCCGCTACCTATATCTGCTGCCTCTTACAGATCGAACCGCAGGATTTCCAGACGCTGCTGCCGCAGATTCCCGTGCGGGCGGTCGTATTCAGCTTCGTGATGCTCGCCTGCCTGGCGGCGATGGGCCTGTACGAGCCGCGCATGCGCGAGGGGCTCATGGGCGTGCTGATTCGCACCCTTGGCGGCTTCGTGGCCGGCTCGGTCCTCATGGGCACCGTGTATTACCTGCTGCCGGAGTTCTCCCGCTGGGGCGCGGTGCTGGCCTACGCCATCCCGATCTCCTTCGCCGCCAACCTGATTACACGCTCCGCCTTCCTCAACATCGCCGACCTGGACCAGTTCAAGAACCGTGTGCTGGTCTACGGCGCGGGCTCCGCCGCCTCAACGATCACCAGTTCCATGCGCCGCAAGACGGATCGACAGGGCTTCACCATCGTCGGCTTTGTCCGCGTGGACGGCGAGGAACCCAGGGTTACCGGCGAGCGCGTCATCAATCTGCGCCAACCGCTGTCCGAATACGCCCGCCAGACGGAAATCGACCAGATCGTGGTGGCGCTGGACAACAAGCGCGACAAGACCCCCAGCGACGAACTGTTCAAGTGCCGCCTGCAGGGCGTCAAGGTCGTCAACCTGGTGAACTTCTTCGAGCGTGAGGCGGGCAAGATTCTTGTGGACTTCGCCAGTCCCGGCTGGATGACACTAACCGAGGACATGCGTTCGGAGTCATCCGAGAGCCTGTCCAAGCGCGGCTTCGATATCCTGTCGAGCTTCGTCCTGCTGATGGGCACCTGGCCATTCATGGTGGTTACCGCCATTGCCATCTGGCTGGAAGACGGCTTTGGCGCACCGATCTTCTTCAGCCAGGAACGCGTGGGGCTCAACGGCAAGGCGTTCAAGGTACTGAAGTTCCGCAGCATGAGCGTGGACGCCGAGGGCGACGGCAAGGCGCGCTGGGCGACCAAGAACGACAGCCGTGTCACCCGGGTCGGCGCTTTCATACGCCGCTCGCGCATCGATGAGTTGCCACAGATATTCAACGTGCTGGCCGGCGACATGGCCTTCATCGGCCCGCGTCCGGAGCGCCCGGAATTCGTCCGGCAACTGGCCGAACGCATCCCCTTCTACAATTCACGCCACTGCGTAAAACCCGGCATCACCGGCTGGGCGCAGCTGTGCTATCCCTACGGCGCATCGGAAGAGGATGCCCGGCAAAAACTGCAGTTTGACCTGTACTATGTCAAGAACCACAGCCTGTTCCTGGACTTCATGATCACCCTGAGCACAGTCGAAGTCGTGCTATTCGGCAAGGGTGCCCGCTAACCCAAATTTGTCAGGATTTTATACAGCTCCGTGTTGTTAGCCGCTCTGAGCGGCGCTAACATGTTGAAAAATTATACATAATAATCGCTAGCCTTCCCGGCGCGGTTTTTGCATGGTAATAGCAATGATCCGTCAATCCTTCCGGGTATGGGACTGAACGTGTAATGGAAGTTGTGCTTGTAACCCTGGGTGTACTGGGCGTTGGGGCCATACTCGTCTCCGCGTATGTCTTCATGGTCGCCGCGCGCAACTACGTCTCGGACGAGCCCGGACAGTACAGGCTTCCTGAAGATCCCGAAGCGCCCCACAACCTCGTTACGCGCAGCCCGGTGGATCGCCGCAGCGGGCAGCCGGTAACCTTCCCGCTCATGGTGAACGGTATCCTCATAGAGAAAGACCGCAGGGTACTCCCCGACCGCCGCAAGGCCGCCTGACCGCCCGCCCCTGAACACCCCTCTGGCAGTGGCATTTTGCCCAATTGCACCTGCTCGCCCGCTCATGCTAGTTTCCCTGCAGGGACGTAATAAAAAGGATGGCGGCGGCGCCATACTGCTGCCTGCCATTTCCTGCCAAGGTCCGGCGAACGGCGCAGAGAAGACCGTCGACCGGAAGCGGGGGTGAGTTCAATGTCGGCGAACACAGCCGGGATCTATCGGGGCCATTGCAGCAGCCGGCCGCATTGCGCATGACAGTCGCGGCAAAAATCAACGCCTATACGACAGTGGTCGTCATCGTCGCCTGCCTGCTGTTGGGCGTCCTCAGCGTGCGCAGCGAGTATGGCTACAGAAAGGAACAGCTGGTAGAGCAGACGTACTCCCGCATCCGCAGCAAACCGCAGCTACCCGTGGCAATCTACACCGGGGATCGGCAGCAACAGGAAGCCATTCTGCAGCAGCTGCTGCGCGCCGCCGAGGCCATCCGCTTCGTCGCCGTCATCGACGCGGGGGGCAAGGTGGTCAGCCGCGCCGATCGCAACGGTTTCGACCAGTACGAAGCGCTACCGCTGCCGATCCTGCGCGGCGATACCCCGACTACGGAGTCGAGCCTCGTGTGGCGCGATACCGACGTCGTGCCGACGGGCCACGATATCCTCGCCGGCCTCAGCGGCGGCGAACGCCTGTGGGATCTCACCGTTCCCGTACTGTCGGTCGTCAATCCACAGGAGGAACGTTTGACCGCCCGCGACTTCGCGGTTGCACAGGCCCGGCAGGGCAGGCCCGGCAGCCTGCACGTCATGGCCTATGTCCACGTGGGCATCAGTCGCACGCTGGTGTGGGCGTCCCTGCTGCCGCGCATAGCGCTTATCTGCGCGGGCGTGCTCGGCCTGACGGCAGTGGGCTGGGTCGTCAACCGCGCGGCCACCCGACGCATCACGGCGCCGTTTTCAAACCTGGTGCGCATGGCACAGGACATTGCCACCGGCAGGCCCGTGCAATCGCGGGGCCTGGAGAACAACACCGAGTTCAAGGAGCTGGTCACCCTGCTGAACAGCATCGTCGGACAATTCAAGAGCCGCACCACGCAGATGGAGGTCGACCAGCAACTGCTGAGCATGAAGGTGATGGAGCGGACGACCCAGCTCTCGAAGCGCAATGAAGAGCTGAACCAGGCGGTGCAGGAAATCACCGAGACCAAGGACAGGCTGCACAAGCTGGCCTACTACGACAGCCTGACATCGCTGCCGAACCGCCGGCTGTTCACCGAGCAACTTGACCTGCTGCTGCGACTGGGCCGGCGCCGCAGTGAGATGGTCGGCCTGCTGTTTCTCGACCTTGACAATTTCAAGCGCATCAACGACTCGCTGGGCCACAGCGCTGGAGACCTGCTGCTGCGCGAGACCGCCAAGCGCCTGGCCCGCTGCATTCGCGACAGCGACGTGCTGTCTCACTTCATCGACCCCAATTCGACCATCGATGTGTCGCGACTGGGCGGCGACGAGTTCACCGTGGTCCTGAACCAGCTGAAGAGCCCGCAATCGGCGACCATCGTCGCCCAGCGCCTGCTCGATGTGCTACGCCAACCGCTGATTATCGAGGGGCAGGAAATCGTGGTGACCCCGAGTATCGGCATCGCCATTGCTCCCAACGATGCCGACACCGTCGAGGGTCTGCTGAAGGCGGCGGATACCGCCATGTACAATGCCAAAGCCGATGGCAAGAATGTCTACCGGCTCTACTCCCCGGACATGGTCGCCGCGGACGTGGAGCGGCTGCAGCTGGAAAACGACCTGCGCAAGGCCATCGACCGGGGCGAGCTGAGCCTGCACTATCAGCCGCAGGTCGATACGTTGACCGGTTCGGTCGTCGGCGCCGAGGCGCTCATGCGCTGGGAACACCCGGACAAGGGGGCCATCTCACCCTTCCATTTCATTCCGCTGGCGGAGGAGATCGGCCTGATAGGCGTACTCGGCGAATGGGCGCTGGAAACCGCCTGCCGCCAGATGGTGGAGCTGCAGACCCAGGGAGTTAACCTGCCCAAGGTCTCGGTGAACGTCTCGGCACTGCAGTTCAACGGCTCCTTCAGCATGCGCGTCGCGGAGATCCTGCGCCAGACCGGGCTGCGACCCTCGCGGCTGGAACTGGAGCTGACCGAGGGCATCATGATGGAGGGCGACAGCGCCACGATTGATGCCATCGCCAGGCTGAAGGAGCTCGGTGTGCAGCTGTCTATCGACGACTTCGGTACCGGCTATTCGTCGCTGAGCTACCTGTCGCGCTTCCCCCTGGACGAACTGAAGATCGACCGCTGCTTCGTCGTGGGCATGGAGAGGAACGAGAACGACGCGAACCTCGTCATAGCAATTATCGCCATGGCCAAGAGCATGAAGCTGCGGCTGGTGGCAGAGGGCGTGGAGAACCTGGAACAGTACCGCTTCCTGCGGCAGCACGGCACCAACGTGATCCAGGGCTACATGTTCAGCAAGCCGGTACCGCTGGAAGATCTCAAACCCATGCTGCGGCAGGGATACTTCCGGGAGCAGATCGAGGGGCCTGGAGGGTAAAGACCCGCGGGGGGCGCTCGCCTCAGCCCTGTGCGCTGTGCTTCTTCATATCCTGGACGCGCGCCAGCTCTTTCTTGTAGGCCTGCGCGACCTTGTCCACGCCCGACTCCGTCAGGCCACCCTCGTTGCCGCTGACCACGTAGGTCGCGTACAGACCCGACGCGGTCATCAGGCCGCCTGACACCACGTTGATCGCGATGCCTTCATCCTTCATCTCGTTCGCGAGGGCGATGAAGCGATTGACGCATTCGCCATGTAGTTGCTGGTCGGTCTTTGCCATTACACATTCCATTTATTGGTATCGAAACGGCGGCATTCTAGCACCTTTGCAGCGCCGCTACCGGGATGTTGCAGGTACCGGCCCCTACTCCGCGACACTGACCCACTCATCGGCACCGCTGAGCATGAAGCCCAGCCAGTCCATGAGATTTACCCCCTGCACCGTCCGGTCCGGCTCCAGCTGCACCAGCGTGTGGTTGGTCCCGGCGGGGATGAAACTGCGCGTACGACCGGGAAAGGCCTGCTCCTGCTGCTGCAGTTCCGGCAACAGCGCCGCCTCGAAATCCGGGCCGCCGATGTCGAGGAAGGTGTTCGCCAGCACGTCGTCCTGCGTGTAGCTGATCATCGCGCGCCTGAAATTGTCATCCTGCTCCATCTGCCAGACAAGGTAATCGGTAAGGTGCCCGTCCGCGGGGATGCAGTTGGCGCAGCTGGCCGGGATGAAGGCTTCAATGTTCCACTCCCGGAGCAGCTGGCGTATGAATGCCGGTTCTCCCGGCCTGGACACGCCGACGCCGGAGTCATTGATGACGTCGATGGGCGTGTCGGGGTACAGGTAGCGCACCAGGGGCAGCGCGAAGATAGTACCGAAGCCGCCACCGCTGTTACCTGCCAGGACGATACGGCGCGGAGCGGGAAAGGTGCCGGCGGCCACGTCCAGCGCGGCGGAGAGGTTGTGCAGGCCGCGATGGAAGCGGTCGTCCCGGCCATCCCCGTCCGTATCCAGATCCCGGTCACCGGCGTTCAACGAGCCGTCGCAGTATGGCACGTAGACCTGGTTGAAGGACTGCATCGGGTTGTTGTCGCGGGCCGGGTCGCGGATTCCCAGTTCGGGGAGATTCGGGTCCGCCTCGGTAATCGCGACGCAGAAGAAGGACGACCAGGCGCCGCCGCCCTCGATAAAAATCAACAGGTCCTCGGAACCCTGGTCCCGGGTGGACATCGAGTAGGCGCCGCCCTCCATGCACAGGGGCCCCTCGCCCTCGCCGAAGGAGTGGACCACCCGGCCGTTCGCTGCCTCGCTGAGCATCGGCGAGTAAACGCCCAGGTAGCGCAGGATGCCCTGCGCATACAGCTCGGCGAACGGTTCGTCGCCGACACTATCGCCAGTGTCCGAACAGGCAGCCAGGAGGACGCCCAGCATCGGTACCAGCAAAAATTTCCCTATATTTTTCATTGTTTTATCCCGCCTGCAGTCCCTGTCACGTCGACATTAGTTCGATGCGAAAGCAGAAATCTTGCCCATCCGCGCGACACAGATCAAGGGAGTCAGGACAAATTCACAAAGCGCGGCGCGGGCCGCGCCGGGCCTACTTGCAAAGGCCGCCGCCCAGTATCCGGTAGGGCTCGCAGTTGTAGATCAGGCGACCCGCCTCGCCGTGCTGCCAGTCCAGCGAGGGCAGCGCATAGGCGGGAGGCATCCCCGGCGCCGGGTCCGGCTGTGTCTCGGCCAGCGGCCGGGGGTAGGTAGACCAGTCCAGCGGTGCGCGCCAGCCGGGCGGCGGCACCAGTTCGTTGCGGGTGCCCGCGACCGGATAGAGCATGCGCCAGGCGTGAATCTCCGCCGACAGCTCCGCCACCACGTCCGGGTGCTCGGGCGCCAGGTTGTTGCGCTCGTAGGGGTCGGCCTCGATGTCGAACAGGTAGTTCGTTACCGTCGCCGACAGCAGTCCCTGGTCTACTTCCTGCACCAGTTTCCAGTGCTCGTTGAAGGCGGTGAACATGAAAGCGCCGCGAATCGGCGTCTCGGAGGCGAAAAACACCAGGTCCTCACGGGGCACCTTACTGCCCTTGTCGATGGCCGGCCACAGGTTCACACCGTCGAACGCGAAATCCTCGTTGCCCGCCTCGACGCCGGTCGCCGCGGCGAGGGTCGGAAACACGTCCATCGCGGTCATGATCTGCTCCATGCGGCTGCCTCCGTCGAGCTGCCGCGGCCAGCGCATGACGGACACGACGCGGATGCCGCCCTCCCAGGTCTCACCCTTACCGCCGCGCAGCGGCACGTTGTCCGCCCCGCCCGTGGCGTAGGCGGCGCCGCCGTTGTCGCTGAAGAACAGTACGATCGTATCGTCCGCGATCCCCTCCTCGTCCAGCGTAGCCAGCACCTTGCCGATCGCCTGGTCCATGGCATCCACCACCGCGGCGTACATGGGCCGCGCGGAAGGTTGCAGCATGAGCCTGGCAAGCATGCGCGTCTGGTCGGTATTCCTTGAGCGCGCCGGCTCACGGTTATCCTCGAGGTCTGCGTACTTGTCCTGCAGCTCCTGCGGCGCATCCAGCGGCGTGTGCGGCGCGATAAAGGGCATATACACAAAGAACGGCTTGCTGCGGTCGCGCTCGCGGATGTAGCGCGACACCTCGTCGCCCAGTATGAAGGTCTCGTAACCATCGCGCTCGATGGACTTGCCATTCAGCTGGAAATCCTTGCCACCCTGGTTACCGAAGGGCGGGAAATAGCCCACCTCGGTGTGCAGGTGGCCGTAGAAGTGCTCGAAGCCGCGTTCGTTCGGGTGGTAAGCCTGCAGGGCGTGCCCGAGGTGCCACTTGCCCACCATGGCGGTCTGGTAGCCCGCGGCGAGGAAGCTCTGCGGCATGAAGTGCTCCTGCGGGTGTATGCCATGGTTCATCCACGGCATGATCACGCCGTAGGCAACTCCCAGGCGCATGGGATCGCGACCCGTCATCAGGGCCGCCCGGGTAGGCGAGCAGATCGGCGTGGTGTAGAAGCGCGACAGTTCCACGCCCTCCGCGGCCAGCCGGTCCAGGGAGGGCGTATCGATGTCCCCGCCGTGAAAACCGACATCGCTCCAGCCGAGATCGTCGGCGAGCATGATGATCACGTTGGGGCGCTCGTCGCCCTGTGCCGCCGCCAGCTCGGGCAGCAGGGCCAGCATTGCCAGTCCAAGGATGATGACACGCATTCTCTGTCTCCCGCTTCAATCATGAAATTACCAGCGAAGCATAGTAGACCATTTAATTAATACGATCGAATTATCTTTCTGTAATCTCCGCTTCGAGCAGCCGGATTTGACCGCACTTTCATTACTGCGTATGTTCCCCCGGTCATTTCAGGCAGGAGCACGCCGTGGGCAAGAAAATCCCCCGATCACCCGAAAACGATTACTCTGTGGACATCGTGCAGGAGCGCCAGGCGTTCATCGAACAGAACACCGGCGCCACACTGCAGCACACGCGACAATTCTCCTTCGACCCGGAAGACATGTCCGGCAACATCGAAAACCTCTTCGGCGTCGCCCAGATTCCCATCGGGCTCGCCGGCCCACTGCTGGTCAACGGTGAACACGCACAGGGTGAGTTCTACGTGCCGATGGCGACCATCGAGGGCACCATGCTGGCCAGCTACAACCGCGGCATGCGCGTCATCCGCGAGAGTGGCGGCGTGACCACCACGGTCTCCGGCGATGCCATGCAGCGCGCCCCGGTGTTCGTCTTTCCCAGCGCGCGGGAAGCGCGGGACTTCTGCCTCTGGCTGGCGGATAACTTCGAGCGCATCAAGGCGCAGGCGGAATCCACCACCTCGGTGGGGAAACTCAACGAGATCGAGCAATACCATGCCCACAACATGGTGTTCACGCGTTTCGACTACAGCACCGGTGACGCGGCCGGCCAGAACATGACCAGCCGCGCCACCTTCGTCGCCTGCGAGTGGATCCGCGAGCAGTTCGAACCGCTGTCCCACTACATGCTCTCGGGGAATTTCGATACCGAGAAGAAGACCTCCGCGGTCAACATGCTCAAGGGCCGCGGTCGTCGCGTGACCGCGGAGCTGACGATTCCGCGCCAGGTCATGATGGAGAACCTGCGCATTACGCCGGAGCAGATGCATTACGGCCAGGGCATCAGCAACCTCAGCGCCTTCATCAGCCACTCCTCCAATAATGCCGCGCACCCGGCCAACGGCCTGGCGGCCCTGTACCTCGCCACGGGGCAGGACATCGCCAATATCGGCGAATCCAACCAGTGCTCCACCTACAACAAGGTCACGCGCGACGGCGACTGGTACTTCTCCATCACCTTCCCGGCACTGATCATGGCGACCTACGGCGGCGGCACCAGCCTGCCCACGCAGCGCGAGTGCCTGGAAATAATGGGCTGCTACGGCAAGGACAAGGTGTACAAACTGGTTGAGATCGCCGCGGCGCTGGCGGTGGCCGGCGAGCTCTCCCTGTCCGCGGCTGCCAAGGTCGACAAGGTCACACGCAAGAACGAATGGGTGGACGCCCACGAGAAGCTCGGGCGCAATCGCTAGTCGATAGCGCACCGGGTGTCGCCCGGCAGGGCGACGGGCACCCGGCGAAGCAGCCGGTTATACTGGCCGCATGTCATTGCCCATCTCCAACCAGGTCAGCATACCGCTGGATGAAATCGAGATGTCCGCCATACGCGCGCAGGGCGCCGGCGGCCAGAACGTGAACAAGGTGTCCAGCGCCATTCACCTGCGCTTCGATATCGCGGCATCCTCCCTGCCGCAGGCCTACAAGGACGGGCTGGCCCGGATGAGCGACAGCCGGATCAGCGCCGACGGCATCGTCGTGATAAAGGCGCAGCGCTTTCGCAGCCAGGAGAAGAACCGCGCGGACGCCCTGCAGCGCCTGCAGAAACTGGTCAGGCAGGCGACCATCACACAGCGCCGGCGCAAGGCCACGCGCCCTACCCGCGGCAGCCAGAAAAAACGCCTGGACACCAAGACGCGCCGCGGGCAGCTGAAAGCCAGCCGGGGCAAGGTCGACTACTGACACGCCGGCCACCGGGCGCAGCAGCAGCTACACCTTAATCAGCATGTTAAACCGGCACGCGTTAAGTGACCGCCCGGGGCCCGGCGGAATAGATTTCTGAACTCCCTGCGCTGGCGAGCTGCCCGGCAGCCGCTACCATGACGACTCTTTCCACCCAGAACGGCACCGGCAATGAGCACAGACACAACTGCGTACAACAAGGCGATCGTCAGGGAATTCTTCGCGGCAATGAACAGCGGCGATGTTGACTACATTGTCAACGCCTATGCCCAGGACGGCTGCCTGCAGACCATGGGCAATACACTGATATCGGGCGTGTATGCACGCGAGCAGATTGCCGCATCCGCCGGGGGCATCTTCGACGTATTTCCAAAGGGCATCACCTTCGAGATCATCGACATGATCGCGGAGGGCAATAAGGTCGCCGTGGAGGCCACCAGCGAGGGTGAGCACGTGTCGGGGCAGACCTACAGCAACGAGTACCACTTCCTGTTCGAGTTCGAGCAGGGCAAGCTCAAGCGACTGAAAGAGTATATGGATACCGAGCGGGTCACTGATGTATTGTGCGGGGGACAACGCCCGCCCTTCGCCGCTTAGCGGGCCGCACCCGGCCGGGCGCCCAGGCGCCGCCGGCCCCCATGTGACAGGAGCTCCCATGGACAGACGCGACGTATTGAAAGGTGCCGCCCTGAGCGGCCTGGTGGGCGGACTGCTGTCGCCCGCCGCCCTGCAGGCTGCCACGCAGGATGGCGGTGCCGCCAGCGCGGCCCTGGCCGAGCTGCAATCCGCCCTCGATGCGCTGGAAGAAAACTTCTCCTCGCCGGAGTGGAACCTCCACACGCCGCAGGATTACGCCGAGGCCCGCCGCGTATTGCTGCACACGCTGGTACACGGACTGCAGTGCTGGCTCGAGGCGGATCCGGCGCGCCCGTTCTTCACCTCGTTCATCAATCCCCACAAGAAACTGCTCGGCG
>JAWVYG010000027.1:0-11209 GCA_033722815.1 Halioglobus sp. | reverse complement strand
CCCTCTTCGCCGCTCTCGAAGCCGGGTTCCTCGACGGGCTCGAGGCCGTCCTGTCCCGCTGCCGCGGTGCCCGATTGTTCGCTCTCGCCCTCGCCCTGCTCTGCGCTATCGCCGTCGCTGTCGCTTGCGGCGCTATCGGTTCCTGTCCCGGCGGTGCCTGTTGAGCCTGCGGGCGGGCTACCGGCGCTGCCTGCTCCCACGGGTGGAGCGCCGGCGCTCCCGGAGCCCTGGGTGGGATTACTGGCGCTTGGACAGCCCCACAGCAGGGTGCACAGCAGCGCCAGGCACAGCGGCCTGGCGTTGCTGTGCACCCGCTCGCTACTGGACATCGTAGGCCCTGACAATCTGGGTAGTGGACACGGGGGCTCCTTCCTCGAAGCGCGGCCGGAACTTCACCTTGCGCAGCTTCCTGATCAGCCTTCTGGCCTGGCTGTCGAATTCCTCGCTGTCGTCGAGGCGCTTGATATCGAACGCCCTGCCGCGATCGCTGACACTGAATTCTAACAGGATGTCGGCGCGCTCCGGGTCGACCGGGGAAGGCAGGGGCCGCAGCTCCTCGATGTCCGGCAGGGATACGGGGTCGCCGAACAGCGCGGCGGCGGCGGACCGCGCGTTTTCCGCCGCGGCCAGTTCCGCCCAGGCCCGGTCATAGGCTTCCCGCGCCGCTCGCGGCCGGTCGTGGTACAGGTGCCAGTCGCCGAGCATTGCCTCGGCCCGGGCCGTGCCCAGGCCGTCCTGTGCAGCTTCATCGAGGCCCTTCTCCAGGTCGTGGATTCTCTCCAGGACGGTCTGGATTCCCGAGTCGTTGCGGCTGCGTTCCATGGCCAGGCGACTGATAGAGTTCCTGCCGGCGAGGGTGGTCAGATCGCCGTACTGGGGCAGGTCGGACTGGCTGGAGTCCCGCAGCATCTCACGCAGGTGATCGCTGATGAGATAGCCCGTCTTCACCAGGCCCATGAGCGGCTGCTGCAGGCTGGGCGAATTCTCCCCCTCTCTCTGCTCGATGTCCGTCAGCGCCTGCAGGTAGTATTCGCGCATATAGGACAGGCGCCAGCCCGGATCGGTGTCCAGCCGCAGCCGATACGCCGTGAACTGCCAGCTGGCATGGCGCAGCAGGGCCCGGGTGAGCGCCTCGCCGCTGGACAGCACCCTGCGCTGAACGCGGTACAGGTAGCGCAGCCGATCGTCGGCCCGCTCGAAGTCGCCGGCGGCAACGTGGGTGGCGATCTCCCCCTCCAACAGCGGGATCTGGGATGCGCTGTGCAGGCCGTCGTTGATGCGCGCCAGGTGTACGCCCCGCTTGAACAGTCGCGCCGCCTCGGCATAGCGCCCCTGTGCCTTGAGTTCCAGGCCCAGGCCGAGCAGGTGCTCCGACAGCGCCCCGGCATAGGCCCCGTCACGCGCCTCGATTGCCGCGATCTCGGCGTGGTAGGCCTCCTCGGGGGAGGGCGGGGCGGCGTCCTGCGCCCTGCTTCCGGCGCCCGACAGGAGCAGGATCAATGTGGCCGAATGAAGACAAAATCTGAACAAAACCGAACCTGCCTGGTACTTCAACTGCGATGGTTTAACAAATGCTTAGACAGTATTTTAGTATATACATTCCCCGCCACCGCAGACAAAATACCGGCCGGGTTGGGCACTGGAAACGACAACAATGGCAGGGTAGGCATGGGGCAGTTCGAGCACGATACCGCGGTTGAGAAAACCGGCGATAACCTCTATCTCGGGGAGATCTGCGCGGGCTGGCGAATAGGCGAGGTGCCCAACGGCGGTTATGTGCTGGCCATCGCCGGCCGGGCGCTGCGCGACGCGCTGCCGCACAAGGACCCCCTGAGCGTGAGTGCCTTCTACCTGGCCCCCACGGTGCTGGGTCCGGTGGAATGCCGGGTGGAGGTCCTGCGGGTCGGGGGCAGTACCAGTTTCGCCGAGGTCGGCATGTACCAGGAGGGCGAACTCAAGATCAAGGTGACGGCGGCGTATACGGACCTCGATCGGCTGCGGGGCGAGAACTGGACCTGCGTGGAGCGGCCGGAGTATCCTCCCTGGGAAGAATGCGAGCCGTCGCCACAGAAGGGCGTCGAGTTTCGCCAGCGCGCCGAACTGCGGCTGGTGTCGGGCCGGGAGGTGTTCAGCGAGCGGCGCCCGGATGGCACCGGCGTCTTCAACGCCTGGGCGCAGTTGCGCGACGCCTCGCCACCGGACGTCATTTCCCTGCTGATGTTTGCGGATGCCCTGCCGCCGCCGGTTTTGTCCGTCGTCGGTCCCGTCGGCTGGGTGCCCACGGTGGAGTTGACGGTGCAGGTGCGCAGCCACCCGGCGCCGGGCCCGTTGCAGGCGCGGCTGAGTTCACGGCACCTCACCGACGGTGTGGTCGAGGCAGATGGCGAGTACTGGGACAGCAGCGGCAAGCTTGTGGCGATCAGCCGCCAGACCGCCAAACTGCGCATGCCCAGGCGGGCTCAGTAAGCGGCCACCCAGCCGCCAGGACGACGGGGGTCCGTCGCGCCAAACATCCAGCCGTCGCGCAGCATGATGGAATTGGTGCGCCCCTGGGTGCGCTCACTTTTCACCACGGGCTGCCCCATCGCCTCGAGGAGTTTGAGCGTATCCGGGCTGATGCCCTGCTCGGTCAGCAGGCGATCGGGCATCCACTGGTGGTGAACCCGCGGTTCCGACGCCGCAGCGGCTACATTCATGTCGAATTCCATGGCGTTGAGAATGGTTTGCAGCACCGTATTGATGATGATGCTGCCGCCGGGGCTGCCGGTCGCCAGCCACGGCCTGCCTTCGAGCAGTACCAGCGTCGGGCTCATGCTGGAGAGCGGGCGCTTGCCGGGCTCGATCCGGTTCGCCTCGCCCTGCACCAGGCCGTAGGCGTTGGGCATACCCGGTCGTGCGGCGAAATCCGCCATCTCGTTGTTCAGCAACATGCCCGTTCCGGGCACTGCAATATGTGAGCCGAAGCTGAAGTTGAGCGTGTAGGTATTGCTGACCACGTTGCCGTCGCTGTCGGCGACGCTGAAGTGTGTGGTCTCGCTGCCCCCCTCATGCATCACCCTGCCGGGGGCGATGGTCTGCGCGCTCGTGGCGCGCGCGCTGTCGATCAGGGCGCGCTGACGCGTCGCATATCCCTTGTCGATCAGCTTGCCCGTGGGCACGGTAACGAAGTCCGGGTCCCCGAGGTACTCGCTGCGGTCCGCATAGGCCAGCTTCATCGCTTCGGCGAGGTGATGCAGGTAGGCGGCGGAGTTGTGGCCCATGGCCCGCAGGTCAAAGCCCTCGAGTATGTTCAGCATCTGCACGATGTGAATACCGCCGGAGGAGGGCGGCGGTGCCGATACGACCTCGAAGCCACGGTATTGGCCGCGCACCGGTTCGCGCTCTACCGCGCGGTAGTCCGCCAGGTCCTGCAGCGTAATCAGGCCGTCGCCCGCTTTCATCGCCTGCGCGATCAGACCCGCGACGGGGCCGCGGTAGAAGCCATCGCGACCCCGCTCGCTGATGTGCGCCAGCGTGCGCGCCAGGTCCGGCTGCTTCCAGGTTGAGCCCACCGCCGGCGCCCTGCCGTTCCCGGGCAGGAACAGGCGTGTGGCCTCTGCGTCGGCTCCCAGCTGGGTGGCCCGTGAGTTGATGTCGAGATTCAGGGTGATAGAGACCGGGATCCCGTCGCGCGCCAGCGCAATGGCGGGGGCCAGGACCTCCTCGCGCGTCAGCTTGCCGTATTTCCGCTGGGCGTAGAGCAGCCCTGCCACGGTGCCCGGAACCCCTGCAGACTGCAGGCTGAAGTACTCCCGCCGCCGGTCGACTTCACCCTCGTCGTCCAGGAACAGGTCCCTCGTGGCCGCCGCAGGTGCGGTCTCCCGGTAGTCGATGAAGGTCTGGCGGTTGTCCTTCGCCAGGTGGATGAGCATGAATCCGCCGCCACCGAGGTTGCCGGCCCTGGGATAGGTCACGGCCAGTGCGAACCCGGTGGCGACCGCCGCGTCGATAGCGTTGCCGCCCTGGCGCAGGATGGCCAGCCCGGTTTCCACGGCGATCTCCTCGGGCCCGACGACCATGCCGCCGCGCCCCATGGCCGGCAGGAAGCGCTGGCTGTAGTTGATAATGGGCGCAGACTGGGACTGGGCCGATGGCAGCGGGCTGCCCTCGCGCTGCGTCGTTGACGCGGTGCAGGACAGTGACAGGCCGCCCAGGCAGAGCAGGACGAGAAGTCGTTGTGCCAGTTCCACGGGAGTTTCCATCGATTGCTGTGCAGCGCAGACTTTAACCCGTTTGCCCGCAGGCGCATACTCCCATACGGCAATACGGATTCGACGGTGGAGGGGAATGGACGCGCTGATGGCTGAGTTGGGACTGCGCTGGCGGACAATGTTCGGCGCATTGGCGGCGGGGGAGGACGTGTCCCCTGCGCTGCGCCTGCGCACCGAGGGCATGATGGAGGCCGCGCTGCTGTTGGGTACCGACCGGGGACGGCTTGTCGCGGCCATGTGTGAGTGCTATCGCGCTGCCTTCGGCCGCAGCATCGAAGACGACTTTGGCGACGACTGGGAGGCCTTCTTTCCCTTTCCGCAGATACCGGCCATGGCGCGCAGGGCCCCGGTCTACCCGACGACGCGCGATTAGGGAGGGCGCCGGGCTTAACCGGCGTCACGCCACATGAACCAGGCCATCGGGCCGCGCCGGCCGATGCGTTCCTCGCCGATCACGTTGAAACCGTGCCGTTCGTAGAGGGGTACGTTGAGTTCGTTTGAGCTCTCCAGGTAGGCGGGCATGCCGTTGTCATCGCAAACCCGCGTGCCGTGTGCGAGGAGCGCGGACCCGATACCGCCGCCCTGTGCGTCCATGCGGCAACCTATCAGCTGCAGGTAATAGTGTGGTTCCGCCGGCTGGTGCCTGCCAAAGACCCTGCCCTGGATGCGCATGCGCTGCAGCGCGCGCAGGCCGTCGTGGCGCACCAGGCGCAGTGCGAGCTGTAGCAGCGACAGGCGCGGCGCCATCTGCAGGCGTTCCTCGGGGGGCAACCACAGCGCCGCGGCCAGCCCCCGCTGTTCGATATGTATCATGCCGCGGGGCAGGTAGACCTCGGTGATCAGCAGCCTGAAGTAATCCGGGTACAGCTTCACTGACGGGATCACCCAGTTGAGCATGGGGTCGTTGCCGAAACTCTCGGCGAGAATGTCCACCAGTGTTTCAATATCGTCCCGACCCGCATTGCGAATCACTGGGGCGCCTGTATCGGGAGTGGCTTTTGCCACGACTGTGTCCGCTCGCTACTATAGTTCGACTATAGCCTAGGGTAATCGAGCCCGGATTTGTAACGTAATCGGCTTTATTTTTTTTTAGTATCCCCCGGGGGTTGCATTTGCAGTACGACCAGTACAGGCGCGAGTACACAGCCGGGGGGCTGACCCGGGAGATGCTCGACGACAACCCGATCAGCCAGTTCGAACTCTGGCTGCAGCAGGCGGTCGACGCCGAACTGCGCGACCCCACCGCGATGGTGCTGGCGACGATCGACGAAACCGGCCTGCCCTGGCAGCGCATCGTGTTGCTCAAGGGTCTCTCCCGGGGCGGCTTCGTCTTCTACACCAACTACGACAGCGACAAGGCGCGCGCGATCGCCGGGCGGCCGGAGGTGTCGCTGCTGTTCCCGTGGAACGTCCTCGACCGGCAGGTGATTATTCGCGGCAGCGCACAGCGCATGGGGCGCGCCGAATCTCTGGCGTACTTTGCCACGCGCCCGCGGGAGAGCCAGGTAGCGGCGTGGGCCTCGCGCCAGAGCCGCTCCATTTCCGCAAGGGCGGTGCTGGAGGAGCAGGCGCGCAAGATTCGCGAGCGCTTCCGCCACGGCGAGATTCCGATGCCTGATTTCTGGGGCGGCTTCCGCGTGGTGCCCGATCGCATCGAGTTCTGGCAGGGCGGCGAGCGCCGCCTGCACGATCGCTTCCGCTACGAACTCGACGGCCAGGGCGCGTGGAGCATACGGCAACTGCAGCCCTGACCGGTGACGAGCCCCCCGCGATCGCTGCGTGAGGTTCGCGCCGGGTGCTCTCAGCTGCTTTTAGCGCGGCGCTGCGCGAAGTAGCGCGGCTCCTGCTCAATCCCCAACAGCGTGCGGCGGATCATATCCAGCGCGCCGGCGGCGACCATGGTCTGGAACAGCGTGCGCTCGACCGGCCAGTGCAGGCAGCGCGTTTGCAACTTGCCGCGTTCGCCCCAGGCCAGCCAGACGGTCCCGACGGGTTTGTCCTCGGTGCCGCCGTCCGGACCGGCGACGCCGGAGACGGCAACGGCGTAGTCTGCCGCGGCGCGGTCCATGGCGCCGTCAGCCATTTCCAGCACCACTTCCTCGCTGACGGCGCCGTGTCGCTCCAGCGTGGCGGGCTTTACGCCGAGCACGGACGCCTTTATGGCATTGTCATAGGTGACGAAACCGGCGTGAAAGCCGTCTGATGACCCCGGTATCCTGGTCAGCATCGAGGCGATGAGGCCGCCGGTACACGATTCCGCGGTCGCCAGTGTCGCGCCCCGTTCGCGCAGCAGCTGCAGCACGCGCTGGGCCAGCAGGCAGTCACCCTCGCCGATAATGTGATCGCCGAACAGTCGCTCCAGCAGCTCGCGGCAGCGATCGCGCGCCGGCAGGGCATCGCGGCTGTCGATGCTCAGCTTGATTTCCATTTGCGGGGCGCCCGCGCGAAAGCCCAGCTCTACCTCCGGCGGCCAGTCGGTGGCGGCGTCGGAGATGATCTGCTGGGCGGTGGATTCTCCCAGGCCGAACGTCTGCAGGCGCAGGATGTCGCGCTCCATGGCTTGCGGCAAACGGCGCTGCAGGTCCTCGACAATGATATCCAGCATGGCGGCCAGCTCGCCTGGCACGCCGGGTGTGCAGATTACCCGGCAATCGCCTACGTCCATTTCGAAACCCACGGCGCTGCCGATGGGGTTGTCCACGATAGCGGCGCCGGCGGGCAGCATGGCCTGCTTGCGGTTGGCGGCGTTCAGCGGCAGGTTGCGCTGGGCACACCAGGCTTCCAGGTGTGCCACCGCCTGCGGGTGTTCTTCCAGCGCGACGCCTGCAACGGCCGCCAGAATCTCTGCCGTCAGGTCATCCACGGTGGGCCCGAGACCGCCGTTGACGATGACGATGTCGGCATTGGCGGCCAGGTCGGCCAGCTCCGCGCGCAGCAATGCGGGCTCATCTCCGACCGTTACCTTGCGGTGTACGGTGATACCCAGTTCCCCCAGGCGCTGCGCAATCAACGCCGAGTTGGAATCCACCGTGTCGCCGCTCATGATCTCGTTGCCTGTCAGAAGCAGCTGTACGGTCGGTGTCTTGTCGGTCATCGGTCGGTCCTGTGCGGGTGCAGTCGGCAAGAATAGCGCCAATGCTTTCGGCAAGGCAAAGTGCTATCGTTCACGGGCGTGCGGTGCGCGGCTTCGCGCCCCGTCACACCTGAATGAGGAGTGCCCTTGCCCCAGCTGAACTTCTGCCCCGAGTGCGCCGGCCCCCTGTTGCCGCACCGCGTGGGCGGGGAGCTGCGAGCGCACCGCTACTGCGCCCGTTGCCAGGTGCCGGTCCATGACCATCCGCTGGTCGTGGTGACGAGCTTCATCGCCTGCGGCAAGCGGCTGTTGTGGGTGCAGCGTGACCTGGACCCGCAGCGCGGCAAGTGGGCGATCCCGGGCGGCTTCCTCGAATGCGGCGAGACGCTTGCGCAGGGAGCGGCGCGCGAGCTGCGTGAAGAGGCCTGTGTCGACCTGCAGCCGGAGCGCCTGCGGCTGTACATGGCGGGAACCATAACCTTCATCAACCAGATCTACATGGGCTTCCGCGCCACGGTGGATTCCGAGGATTGTGCCACGGGCCCCGAGTCCATGGCCTCCCGTTTCTTCGCGCGCGACGAGTGCCCCTGGGACGAGGTCGCCTACCCGCAGGTGAACGACTCGATCCTGCAGGCGTACGATGACCTGGATACGGGCAGGTTCGATATCTGGGAGGCCGAGATGACCTCGGAGCACTACTCCCTGCGCCAGGTCCTGCAGGATTCGCGCTGAGCCGTCAGAACCCGCCGTGCGTGCGCAGGTAGTCGAGTTCCTCTGCGGATGAGGAGCGGCCGAGAATGGCGTTGCGGTGGGGGAAGCGCCTGAAGCGGGCGATGACATCCCGGTGCGCCACGGCGTAGCGGGTGAAATCCTGCAGCGCTTCGTTACCGTTCTCTGACAGCGCGCGGAACAAGTCAACGCACTGCTCCTGCATCTGCAGGTCCTCGGCGTGCTCCAGCGGCAGGTACAGGAAGACGCGGTGGATGGTCGGCAGCCGCAGGTGGCGCCCGTCCTCTATCACCTTAAGGGCCAGTTCCAGCGCCCTGGGGTCCGCCGCAAAGGCCGCGGGCCTGTCGCGGTGGATGTTGCGGCTGAACTGGTCCAGCAGCACCACCAGTGCGACCAGGCCGCGATCGGTGAGCGCCCAGTCGTCGAGTTCCCCGGCGGCGCCGCGCTTGAGCAGCGCACCGAAACGCTCGCGCACAGTGGCGTCGGTGGCATCACTCCTGGTAAACCACAGGCTGTGTTGGGCGGCGCAACACATGCCGTTCTCGTCCAGTTCACCGAACCAGAAGTGGTGAATGTCCTCGATGGTGTCTTCCATCGCACGGGTCCCGTCTGTCGCTGGCATCGATTCGTTACGCGGTTATGGTATCTTGCCCGACCAGGAGCCGCATAGCGCAGTCGGACCAGTGGCCGGGTGCGCGGCGAGCGGAAACGGGACAGGCACCTGCCATGAGCATTGCGAACATCAATCTGCCACGGATACTTCGCGTCGGCGCCGGGGCCAGCACGATCCTGGTGGAGACGCTGCACGAGCTCGGCCAGTCGCGGCCGCTGTTGATTACCGACCCCTACATGGTCGAGAGCGGCTACTGTGAGCGCCTGCGGGAGCCGCTGCGCGCCGCGGGGATCGACCACGGCCTGTTTGCCGATTGTGTGCCCGACCCGACCACCGACAGCGTGGAGGCAGCGCTGGCGACACTGCGCGAGGGGGATTACGACTGCGTGGTAGCGCTGGGTGGGGGTAGCTCGCTCGATACCGCCAAGGCGGTGGCCGTGCTGGCACGCGGCGGTGGCGTCATGCGCGATTACAAGGTGCCGGCGCGGCCCGACACCGGCCTGCCCATTATTGCCATACCGACCACGGCGGGCACCGGGTCAGAGGTGACAAGGGTCGCCGTGATCACGGATACACAGACCCGGGAGAAAATGGTCTGTATGGGCCTGGGCCTGATGCCCGTCGCGGCACTGGTCGATTACGAGCTGACCCTGAGCATGCCCTACCGGTTGACGGCGGATACGGGAATCGACAGCCTGTGCCACGCGCTGGAGGCCTACGTCAGCCGGAAGTCGAACCCCTTCACAGACAGCATCGCGCTGACCGCCATGCGCACGATTCACGACAATATCCGCATCGCCTGCGAGCAGCCCGACAACCGCCCTGCGCGCGAGGCCATGATGCTGGCGGCGACACAGGGGGGTATGGCCTTCGCCAATGCCTCGGTGACGCTGATCCACGGTATGAGCCGCCCGATCGGCGCGCTGTACCACGTGCCCCACGGCCTGAGCAACGCCATGCTGTTACCCGCCGTCACCGCCTGGTCGGTCGATCATGCCAGCGAGCGCTACGCACACTGCGCCCGCCATATGCGCATCGCCGCGGAAACCGACAGCGATGCGCAGGCCTGCGCGAAGCTGGTCGAGGCACTGGCCGCCTTGACGGCGGAGCTCTCTGTGCCGGGCCCGGGAGAGTGGGGAATTGCCCGGGACGACTGGTTCGGCTCGCTGGAACTGATGGCGCAGCAGGCGCTGGAGTCCGGTTCGCCGGCGAACAACCCGCGCGTGCCCGATGCCGGGGAGATCATGCAACTGTACGAGAGCATCTGGTAGCGCCTGCCCGGCGGGCTTTTTTTCGTCGTGCAGCGCGCTTGCGCTTACAAATCCCCTGTCCATTGATTACACTGCCGGGAGCAAGCCTCCACTTCAGTCCAAGTCGGTAGTAATCGCTATGAAACGTGTCGTTTTTAATCAGAAGGGCGGGGTCGGCAAGACCAGCATCACCTGCAACCTGGCCGCGATCGGTGCCGCCATGGGATACCGCACCCTCGTAGTCGACCTGGATGTCCAGGGCAACACGACCCACTATCTCGTGGGCGCGATCGACGCCGATGCGTTCCCCGCCGAGGCCCAGGGTGTCGCCGGCCTGTTCCGGCAGACCGTGGGGTCGCGCAAGATGCGCCAGAACCCGGACTCCTTCGTCTGGGATACCCCCTACGAAAACCTGTTTCTCATGCCCTCCAGCCCCGTGCTGTCCGAGATGGAGAAGGAACTGGAGTCGCGATACAAGATCTACAAGTTGCGCGATGCCCTGGAAAAACTGGAGGGCGAATACGACCGCGTGTATATCGATACGCCGCCAAATTTCAATTTCTATTCCCGCGCGGCCCTGATTGCCGCCGATTCCGTGCTCATCCCCTTTGACTGCGACAGCTTCGCCCGGCAGAGCCTGTACTCGCTGCTGGACAACATCGTCGAGCTGCAGGAGGATCACAATCCCGATCTCGAGGTAGAGGGCATCGTGATCAACCAGTTCAACGCCCAGGCCCGCCTGCCCGCGGAACTGGTAGGGGAGTTACAGGACGAGGGGCTGCCGGTCTTTTCCACCTACCTGAGCACCTCGGTCAAGATGAAGGAGTCCCACCGGGACCACCGGCCGCTGATCGACCTGGCGCCTGGTCACAAGCTGACCGGCCAGTTCCTGGACCTGCACGCGGAGCTGGATTCCGCGCCCGCCGAAGCGGCTGCCTGAGGGTCTCCTGCACGCTCGGGGAGGGCAGGCCGCGCGAATAACCTTATATCCTTTGGTTATTTGTCAGTGCCATTTTGATTCTATACAGTTCGCTGCCTGACGCCCTCTACGCGGTAGCTACTCGTTGCAAATAGACCTCGACAGCGCCAACGCCGAACTGCGCGACGCCAGTGCGCGCGATATCGTGCGCTGGGCGCTCGCCCAGGGCGGCAAGACGATTGCCACTACCAGCATGGGCAAGAACGCCGCGGTCATGCTGCACCTGGTGAGCCAGGTGGACAAGTCTGTCCCGACAATCTGGGTTGATACCGGTTACAACCTGCGCGACACCTACGTGGTGGCCGAGCGCCTGAT
>JAWVYG010000026.1:0-11339 GCA_033722815.1 Halioglobus sp. | reverse complement strand
GACGCGAGATTCGCACCCGGCGATGCCCTCCTGTTCGGACCGGAGACCCGGGGCTTACCGCAGGAGATGGTGGACGAGCTGCCGCCGGGGCGAACATGGCGGATACCGATGAAACCGGGCAGCCGCAGTCTCAACCTGAGCAACGCGGCCGCCCTGACGGTCTACGAGGGCCTGCGACAGCTCGGCTTCAGCGAGCTGTCCTGACAGGCCGGGAGGGCGGCGTCAGTGCGCCGCGGACTCCCCGCCGGCGCCGGCCGCCGCCTGCTGCTGGGCCTGCATATACAGCGCATCGAAGTTCACCGGGGCCAGCATGACCGCGGGGAAACCGCCCTTCACGCACAGGTTGTCGATGGTTTCACGCGCGTAGGGGAACAGGATGTTCGGCGCTGCCGTGGCCAGTACGCGGCGCAGGTCTTCGCCCTCTATGCCCCTGATCAGGAACACGCCCGCCTGTTGCACTTCGCACAGGAACGCGGTCTGGTCGTCTTTCTTCGCGGTGATCGTCACGCTCAGGACAACCTCGAAGTTGCCCTCGTCGTCCACCTTGTCGCTGCGCGTATTGAGGTCCACGTTGATCGACGGCGACCACTGCTCGCGGAAGACGTTCGGGCTCTGCGGTGACTCGAAGGAAATATCCTTGGTGTAGATGCGCTGCATCGCGAATTGCTGCTGCGGTTGTTGCTGGGTTCCCTCTTGTTCATCGGCCATGAAGCCGTCCTCCATTTATTACAATCGATGTGTTCAGGACGCCGGGCGCGCCAGTAAATCGTCCAGCCTGCCCTGCTGCTCCAGGGCGTAGAGTTCGTCACAGCCGCCGATGTGCTGCTCGCCTATCCATATCTGCGGCACGGTGCGCCGCCCGCTGCGCTGCATCATCTCCTGGCGCAGCGCCGGCTCGTGGTCGACGGGTATGTCGTCATAGGCCACGCCCTTGGACTCCAGCAGCTGTTTCGCCCTGATGCAGTAGGGACAAAAGCGCGTGGTGTAGAGCGTAACGGCCGCGGTCATCCGTTAACCGTCGGCAGCTGCAGGTTGCCCCATTCCATCATGCCGCCGGACATCCTGTAGACCTGGGTAAAATTCGCTGCCTTCAGCTGCTTGCCGGCGGCGCCCGCATGCTGGCCCATCTTGCAGACCAGCACCACCGGCTTGTCCTTGTACTTGTCCAGTTCCACCGCCCGCTCGGCCAGCTTCGAGGCGGGGATGTTCACCGATCCGACGATGTGGCCCTGCTTGTAGTCGGCCGCGTCGCGCAGGTCGACGAACACGCCGTCCTGCTGGTTGATCAGGTTGATGGCCTGCTGCGGGGTGACCGAGTGCCCGCCGCGGCGGGACTCGTGGGTAAACAGCATCACCAGCAACACCAACAGACCGGCGGCCAGTACCCACTGTTCAGCCAGAAATTCGAAAAACAACGCCATGATTTCGCTTGTTGCCGTCTGTTGAGGTGTGCGCTTGTGCCTGCGGCCCGGCGGCCGCCCGCTTGAAAGGGCGCAAGTATACAGCGTCTACCAGGGGTCAACCAGTCTCGCGCGATGCACGCCGCGGGGGCGCCGCCGCCCCGGCTCCGGGCGCTGCTCCTGCGTGACAGGGTTCACAGTTGCGCCCGCCCGCCGCCTTCGAAACGCCCGCGGCAGGTGGGCTACCTGATGCAGCTACAGGCCTTAGCGGTTAGAATGGGCGGCCTGTAGGCGGGGGTCATACCCCCTTGATTAGTTTGGATATTTCATGAGTGCGAGCGAAAAATCACCCACCGTCCTGATCGTGCTGGACGGCTGGGGCTACCGCGAGGATACGCGGGACAACGCCATCGCCAACGGCGATACACCGGTCTGGGACCGGCTGTGGCAGCAGGCCCCACACACACTGATCTCCGCGTCCGGCGCGGACGTGGGCCTGCCCGCGGGGCAGATGGGCAACTCGGAAGTCGGCCACATGAGCCTCGGGGCAGGCAGGATCATCTACCAGAACATCTCCCGCATCGACCAGGCTATCCGCGACGGCAGCTTCGACAACAACCCGGCCTACACCGGCGCCATCGACAGGGCAGTCAACGCCGGCGGCGCGGTGCACGTGTTCGGCCTGCTGTCGCCCGGCGGTGTGCACAGCCACGAAGACCAGATCTTCGCCGCGTTGCGCCTGGCGGCCAAACGCGGCGCACGGCGCATCTACCTGCACGCCTTCCTGGACGGCCGCGATACGCTGCCCAGGAGCGCCGGCCCCTCGCTGGCGCGCGCGGATGCCCTGTTCGAGGAACTGGGCCGCGGGCGCACCGCCACGATCTGCGGGCGCTACTACGCCATGGACAGGGACAACCGCTGGGAGCGGATAGAGCAGGCCTACCGCCTGCTCACACAGGGCATTGCCCCGCACAGCTTCGCCACCGCCGCCGAAGCGCTCGAGGCTGCCTACGCCCGCGACGAGAGCGACGAGTTCGTGCTGCCCAGCATCATTGCCCCGCCCGGTGAAGAAGCGGCCGTGGTGGCGGACAACGACGCGGTGCTGTTCCTCAACTTCCGCGCCGATCGCGCCAGGCAGATCACGCGCGCCTTCGTCGACCCGGATTTCAGCGAATTCGAACGCGCCGTGGTGCCGCAGCTGGCGGACTTCGTGATGACCACCGAATACGCCGCGGACATCGAGGCCGCCTGCGCGTTCCCGCCCGAGAGCCTGGACAACGTATTGGGGGACTACCTGGCGCAGCGCGGCATGACGCAGCTGCGCATCGCCGAGACGGAAAAGTACGCCCACGTCACCTTCTTCTTCAGCGGCGGGCGCGAAGAGCTGTTCGACGGCGAGGATCGCGAGCTCATCGCCTCCCCCGATGTCGCAACCTACGACCTGCAGCCGGAGATGAGCGCGCCGGAGGTCACCGACAAGCTCGTCGACGCCATCCTGTCGCGCAAGTACGACCTCATCGTGTGCAACTACGCCAACGGCGACATGGTCGGCCACACCGGCGTCTATGACGCGGCCGTGAAGGCCGTGGAGACACTGGATACGTGCATAGGCCGGGTGCAGGCCGCACTTGCCCAGGTCGGCGGCCAGGCACTGATCACGGCGGACCACGGCAACTGCGAACAGATGCTGGACTACGACTCCGGGCAGAACCACACGCAGCACACGACCGAACTGGTGCCGCTGGTCTATATCGGCCCGCAGGAGATCGCCCTGCAGGAAAGCGGCGGCATCCTGGCGGACGTTGCGCCCACCCTGCTGCGCCTGATGGAACTGGAGCAACCACCGGAGATGTCCGGCAAAAGCCTCGTCAGCGGCGGCGCCTGACCTCATCACCGCATGGGGAACTCGCCGCGATCCACCCTGCCCATACTGCGGTACCTGCTGGCGACCCTGCTGGCCGTGGGCGCCGCGACCGGCCTCGCCCAGTCCGACGAGGAAAAAACGCGGCGCCAGTTGCAGCAGCTGGAAAAAGACATCAAGCGCATCAACTGGGAGATCGCCCGGGAGACCACGCGGCGCAGCGCGCTGCAGCGCCAGCTGCGCGACGCCGAGGTCGAGATGGGTCAATTGAAGAAGGACATCGCGGCCACGCGACAGGCGATTGCACAGGGCGAGACCGAGCTGGAACAACTGGGCGTACGGCAGGGCCAGCTCGTGCAGGCCCGCGATGCACAGCAGGAGCGGATCCGGGTGGAGCTGCGCTCGGCCTGGCGCGCCGGCAGCCAGGGCCAGCTCAAGGTGCTGCTCAACCAGAACGACCCGCACACCCTTGCCCGGGCGCTGACCTACTACCGCTACATCTTCGAGGCCCGCAACACGCTGCTGCAGGACTACCGTGAGACACTGCAGAAACTGGCCGAGGTAGCGCAGCGCGTGGATGCCAATATTGCCCAGTCGTCGCGCACCAAAGACAGCCTGGAGCAGCAGCGCAAGGAGCTCACCGACGCGGTTGCGGAGCGCGAGTTCGCCCTGGCCGAGCTCAGTACCAGTATCGACAGTAAGGAAAAGGCGCTGAAAAATCTGCAGGCGGACCGCGCGGAACTGGAAAAGCTGCTGCAGGCCATCGAGGAGGCTGTGGCGGACCTGGAAGTGCCGGACGACTACCAGGCCTTCGACAGCGCGAAGGGAACGATGCCGTGGCCGCTGGCGGGCAAGCGCAGCAACCGCTTCGGACGACTGCGCAACGCCGGCAAGATGCGCTGGCAGGGCGTGAATATTCCCGCCAGGGAAGGAACGAAGGTCACGGCCATTCACCACGGCCGCGTCGTCTACGCCGACTGGCTGCGCGGCTCCGGCCTGCTCCTGATCATCGACCACGGCGACGGCTACATGAGCCTGTACGCGCACAACTCAACCCTGCTGCGCGATGTGGGCGAGTGGGTCAGCGCGGGCACCGAGATCGCCACCGTCGGCAGGAGCGGCGGACAGGACCGCTCCTCCCTGTATTTCGAAATCAGGCAGGACGGCAAGCCCGTGGATCCTGCGAAATGGTGCCGGGATTAGCGGCTCGACTTTTGTTACAGGTTGTGGCGAATAAGGTACACTGGCTGCAACGAAATCTGGAAACGCCGCTTGCGGCAAACGTTATGGGTCTTGTCTCGCCGCGAGTCGGCAAACTGGCTGCACTGGCCACCGCTATCGCCCTGGCCGCCGCGCCTGTACAGGCGATGGAGGAGGACGGCCGCCTGCCACTGGATGAACTGCGCACGTTTGCCGACGTGTACCACCAGATTCGCCTGGGCTACGTCGAGGAAATCGACGACAGCACCCTGCTGGAATACGCGATCCAGGGCATGCTGATGAGCCTGGACCCGCACTCCGTCTACCTGACCAAGGGTGCGTTCAAGAACCTCAAGGATTCCACCGCCGGCGAGTTCAGCGGCCTGGGGCTGGAAGTCGGCATGGAAGACGGCTACGTCAAGATCATCTCTCCCATCGACGGTTCCCCCGCGGCGGAGGCCGGATTGCAGAGCGGCGACGTGATCCTCAAGCTGGACGAGACCTCGGTCAAGGGCATGAGCCTGACCGAAGCGGTGGAGATCATGCGCGGCCCGAAGGGCAGCGAGATCCTGTTGACCATCGGGCGCCCCGGCGAAAGCCAGCCCTTCGAGGTCACCCTGACACGCGACGTCATCCGCGTCGCAAGCGTGCGCGAGCGCTGGCTCGAGCCCGGTTACGGCTACATCCGCATCGCGCAGTTCCAGGCCCGCACCGGCAACGACGTGCGCAAGTCACTGCAAAAGCTGATGACGGAACAGGAGCTCAAGGGCCTGGTGCTGGACCTGCGCAACAACCCCGGCGGCATACTCAAGTCCAGCGTGGACGTGGCGGGCCTGTTCATGGACGGCGGCAACGTCGTCTACACCGAGGGTCGGCTGGATCACTCGGACGTGAGCTACGACGCCGACCCGGATGACGCCAGTGAAGGCACGCCGCTCATCGTGCTGATCAACAGCGGCTCTGCCAGCGCGTCGGAGATTGTCGCCGGCGCCCTGCAGGACCACGGCCGCGCCGTGGTCATGGGAACCCAGAGTTTCGGCAAGGGGTCGGTACAGACCATCCTGCCGATTTCCGATGCACGCGCGGTGAAACTGACCACCGCGCTGTACTACACGCCAAACGGTCGCTCGATACAGGCCGAGGGCATCTCGCCGGACATCGTCGTGGAACGGGCCAGGGTCACGGCCTACGAGCAACGTCCGAGGATCAAGGAGTCCGACCTCAGCGGGCACCTGAACAACGGCAACGGCGACGCGAAAAACAAAAAGGATAAAGAGGTCTCGAACAAGCTGTTCTCCAGCGATAACCAGCTGTACGAGGCACTCACGCTTTTAAAGGGGCTGAACGTGTTGGGGATGCGTGAAAACACAAAAGAGAATAAGAATCGGGAAGAATCCTGAGCGGGCGTTAAAAAAATTCGGGGCAAATTCACTCAGGGGCATCGCACTCCTGTTCTGGGCATTGTGCTGCGGGCAACTCGCGGCACAGGAGGCGCTGCCTGACGAGTGCGCAGCCGACGCCGAGCAAGCGCCCGCGTCCTACGGCAGGCTGGTGCTCATCATCGACGACCTCGGCCACAGCCTGACGATGGGCAAGGCGGCGCTGTCGCTGCCCGGCAAGCTCAACTTCGCCGTCATACCCTACACGCCCCACGGCCGGCGCATCGCCGCGAGCGCGCACCGCCAGGGCAAGGAGGTGATGCTGCACGCGCCGATGAGCACTATCGGCCAGGACCCGCTGGGGCCGGGCGGACTGAGCCCGGAGCTGTCGCGCAAGGAATTTCGCAACACGCTGGCCGATGCCCTGGACCAGTACCCGGAAGTGGTGGGGATCAACAACCACATGGGCTCGGACCTCACCCAGCGGCGCACGCAGATGGCCTGGGTGATGCAGGAACTGCGCTGGCGCGATCTCTATTTCGTGGATTCACGGACATCGCACAACAGCGTCGCCGCCAACGTCGCGTCGGAGTTCAGCGTGCCGCACCTGACGCGCCACGTGTTCCTCGATCACGAGCCCACCACGGAAAATATCCACGCGCGTTTCCAGGAGGCGCTGGCGCGGGTCAAGCGCCGCGGCTACGGCGTGGCGATCGGACACCCCTATCCGCAGACCCTGCGCTACCTCGAGCGCGCGCTGCCCCAGCTGGAAGAGCAGGGCGTAAGGCTGGCGTATGTCTCGGAGATGCTGGGCAGGACCGGCCCGCGCTACGCGCACAACAACCTGCCTGCACTGGCCATGTCGGATGAGATGCCCTGCGACGACGAGGAGCGGGTAGCGGATGTGCTGGAAGGACCGAGCATCTCGGCGCCGGAAGAAACCTGATCCGCGCGGGTAATTCCGCCGGCGACTGCCGCCGACGCGCTGCTAGAGACGCACCTCGATACCGTGCTCGGCCATGTAGGCCTTGGCCTGCGGCACGGTGTACTCGCCGAAGTGGAAGATGCTGGCGGCCAGAACGGCATCGGCACCCCCGAGCGTGACGCCCTCCACCAGGTGATCGAGGTTGCCGACGCCGCCGGAGGCGATAACCGGGATGTCCACCGCGTCGGTAATGGCGCGTGTGACTCCCAGCTCGAAGCCGTTTTTCGTGCCGTCGCGGTCCATGCTGGTCAGCAGGATTTCACCCGCACCCAGCGCCGCCATTTTCTTCGCCCACTCCACCGCGTCGATGCCGGTGGGCTTGCGCCCCCCGTGGGTGAAGATCTCGTAGCGCGGTGCGCCGTCGACGTCCGCAACGCGCTTCGCATCGATGGCGACGACAATGCACTGGGAGCCGAAGCGCTCGGCGGACTCGCGCACCAGTTCGGGATTGTGGATCGCCGCGGTATTGATACTGACCTTGTCCGCACCGGCATTGAGCATGGTGCGGATGTCCTCGACGGACCGGATGCCACCGCCGACAGTCAGCGGGATGAATACGTGCTCGGCGATCTGCTCCACCGTGTGCACGGTGGTGTCACGCCCCTCGTGGCTGGCGGTGATATCGAGAAAGGTCACCTCGTCGGCGCCCTGCTCGTTGTAGCGCATGGCGATTTCAACCGGGTCGCCCGCATCGCGGATGCCGACGAAGTTCACGCCCTTCACCACGCGGCCGTTGTCCACGTCCAGGCAGGGGATGATGCGCTTGGCCAGGCCCATCAGGCGACGGCCTCGTCACACAGGCGCTGTGCCTCGGCCACGTCCAGCGTGCCTTCGTAGATGGCGCGGCCGGTGATGGCGCCGACGATGCCGCTGCCGGCAACCGCGCTGAGCGCGCGAATGTCATCGAGGTTGGTGATGCCGCCGGAGGCGATCACCGGGATGCTCGAGGCCTCGGCCATGGCGACGGTGGCGTCGACGTTCACACCCTGCATCATACCGTCGCGGGCGATGTCGGTGTAGACGATGGCGCTGACGCCGTCGGATTCGAACTGCCGCGCCAGGTCGGTTGCACGCAGCCCGGACACCTCCGCCCAGCCGTCGGTGGCGACCAGGCCGTCCTTCGCGTCCAGGCCGACGATAACCTTGCCGGGAAACGCGCTGCAGGCCTCGGCGACAAACTCGGGCTCCTTCACCGCCTTCGTACCGATGATCACGTAGCTGACACCCGCGCGAACGTAGTGCTCGATGGTGTCCAGCCTGCGGATGCCGCCGCCGATCTGTATCGGCAGCTCCGGGTAGGCCTGCGCGATGGCCGTTACCACCTCGCCGTTGACCGGCTCGCCGGCGAAGGCGCCGTTGAGGTCGACCAGGTGCAGGCGGCGGCAGCCCGCCTCCACCCAGCGCGCGGCCATCGCCACCGGCTCGTCGGAGAACACCGTGCTGTCGTCCATCAGGCCCTGGCGCAGGCGTACGCACTGGCCGTCCTTGAGGTCGATGGCGGGGATAATCAGCATAGTTGGTATTCCCTTGGCCCCATTTACTCGGTGCCATCCCAGTGGATGAAATTATTCAGCAGTTGCAGCCCTGCGGTGGCGCTCTTTTCCGGGTGAAACTGCACCGCGAACAGGTTGTCTCGCGCCAGCGCCGCGTCGACCTGCACGCCGTACTGCACACTGCCGGCGAGCAGCGAGCGGTCGGTGGCGTGCACGTAGTAGCTGTGCACGAAATAGAAACGCGCGCCGTCCTCGATCCCGTGCCACAGCGGGTGCTCGCGCACCTGCTGCACCTCGTTCCAGCCCATGTGCGGGACCTTCAGGCGTTCGCCGTCGGCATCGAGCAGCGGGTTGCCGAAGAAGCGCACCTCGCCGTCGATCATGTCGAGGCAGTCCACGCCGTCGTTTTCCTCCGAGCGCGTCATCATCGCCTGCAGGCCGACGCAGATGGCCAGCACCGGCACGTGCTGCTCGGTCAGCGCCTGGGTCAGCAGTTCATCGCAGTGCAGGCGGCGAATCTCCGCAATGCAGTCGCGGATAGCGCCGACGCCGGGGAAGACCACGCGGTCGGCCTTGCGGATCTCGGCGGCATCGTGGGTCACGACAACCTTGTCGGCGCCCACGTGTTCGAGGGCGCTGGCAACGGAGTGAAGATTACCCATGCCGTAATCGATTACGGCGACTACACCAGTCATGGCGATTTACTTACCTGGTTGTTGCCTACAAAACGCCCTTGGTCGAGGGCGTGACACCGGCCATGCGCGCATCGGCGGCCAGCGCCATGCGCACGGCCCGACCGAAGGCCTTGAACACCGTCTCGGCCTGGTGGTGGGAGTTGTCCCCGCGCAGGTTATCGATGTGCAGCGTGACCTGGGCATGGTTGACGAAGCCCTGAAAAAATTCCAGGAACAGGTCCACGTCGAAGCCGCCCACGGCGGCGCGGGTGAAGTCCACGTTGTACACCAGGCCCGGCCGGCCGGAGAAGTCGATCACCACCCGCGACAGGGCCTCGTCCAGGGGCACGTAGGCATGCCCGTAGCGCACGATGCCCTTCTTGTCGCCCACCGCCTCGGCGATGGCCTGCCCCAGCGTGATGCCGATGTCTTCCACCGTGTGGTGGTCGTCGATGTGGAGGTCGCCCTTGGCCTGGATATCGAGGTCGAGCATGCCGTGGCGGGCGATCTGGTCCAGCATGTGCTCCAGGAACGGAATGCCGGTGTCGAAATTCGCCTGCCCGCCGCCGTCCAGGTTCACCGTAACGGTAATCTGGGTCTCCAGCGTGTCGCGTGTTACCGTGGCCCTGCGTTCAGCCATCGTCCTGTCCTCGGCTACCTCGGCGGCTGCGTCCAACCCCCGGAAAAGGCGGCATTATAAGGGATGAAGGCCTTGTTTTCATTGGCATTATGGCAGCCGGCGCAGTAGTCTGGCCGCTCCCCGAAACCCCCTCGCACAGCGCATGACACGCACAGCCCCCTTCCACCAACGCGTCCTGGACTGGTTCGACACCAGCGGTCGCAAGGACCTGCCCTGGCAGAGGGACATCAATCCCTACCGGGTGTGGGTGTCGGAGATCATGCTGCAGCAGACCCAGGTGAAAACCGTCATCCCCTACTTCGAGCGCTTCACCGCGGCCTTCCCCGATGTGCGCGCCCTGGCCGCCGCCGGCGAGGACGGGGTGCTGCATCTGTGGACCGGCCTGGGCTACTACGCCCGGGCCCGCAACCTGCACCGCGCTGCCCGGCAGGTTGTTGCGGAGCACGGGGGCGACTTTCCCGACACGCTGGAGGGCCTGGAAGCCCTGCCGGGCGTGGGCCGCTCCACCGCGGGCGCGATACTCAGCATCGCCTTCGGACAGCGCGCCAGCATCCTGGACGGCAACGTCAAACGCGTGCTGGCGCGCTACCACCGCGTGGCGGGCTGGCCCGGTCAAAGCGCCGTGCACAGGCGCCTGTGGGAGATCGCCGACCGGTATACCCCCGTCGAGCGCTGCGCTGACTACACGCAGGCCATGATGGACCTCGGGGCAACCCTGTGCACCCGCACCGCGCCCGCCTGCGACCTGTGCCCGCTGCATGCGGACTGCGCCGCCCGCGGCGCGGGCGACCCGCTCGACTACCCCGGAAAGAAGCCGCGCAAGGCCCTGCCGGTAAAGTCCACCCACTTCCTCATCGCCCGCGCGCCGCAGGGAGAGGTGTGGCTGAACAAGCGCCCCGCCAGCGGAATCTGGGGTGGCCTGTGGTGTTTCCCCGAGGTGGAGAACGCGGAGGCGGGCCGGGCACTGTGCCTCGACCGCCTTGGGACGGAACCCGAGTCGCTGCAGCCATGGAGCGAATTCCGCCATACCTTCAGCCACTACCACCTGGATATAACCCCCCTCGTTGCCGACCTCGGCACCACGCCCGCGGCCGTGATGGAAGGCGCCGGGGAGCTCTGGTATAACTTGCGCTCCACGCACCAGGTCGGCCTGGCGGCACCAGTGGTGTCGCTGCTGGACAAGCTCGCCGGGTGAGCAAACACACCCGGCGCGAACGTCAAAAGGAGCCCCCATGTCCCGCACCGTGTTCTGCAAGAAGTACCAGGAAGAGATGGAGGGCCTGGACGCCCCGCCCTACCCCGGCCCCAAGGGCCAGGAGATCTTCGAGACCGTGTCGAAGCAGGCCTGGCTGGACTGGCAGAACCACCAGACCATGCTGATCAACGAGAAGCACCTCAGCCTGGTGGATCCGGAAGCCCGCAAGTACCTGCAACAGGAGATGGACAAGTTTTTCGCCGGGGAGGATTACGACAGGGCCGAGGGCTACGTACCGCCCTCTGAATAGCCTGTTGAGCGTATTTATTGGCCTGAATCAGCTGATTTTTCAGCCACTTGACTCGCAGCCCGCGTGCGGGTTTAATACGCCGCTCTTGCGATTTCGCAATGTTATCGCAACGATTTCGCAACCATGCCCAGATAGCTCAGTCGGTAGAGCAGGGGATTGAAAATCCCCGTGTCGGCAGTTCGATTCTGTCTCTGGGCACCAT
>JAWVYG010000025.1:0-11465 GCA_033722815.1 Halioglobus sp. | reverse complement strand
GTCATCCTGGGCGAGCACCTCGCGCGTGACCTCGATATGCACTGGGTCACCTACGCGGACAAACTGGGTCGCAGCCGGGCGCTGCGCTACCGCGACAGCGATACCTTCCTGTTCCCGATAACCATGATTTCGCGCCGCCGCGAGGTCGACAACACCGCCACGGTGCGGGAGATCTACGACAGGGCCTACGCCATCGTCGACCGGCAGCGCCCGCAACTGCCGTTCTCGGCCAGCCCCTAGAAGCTCTCCGGACGCAGCATGGCGTCCGACCCGCCATCGGCGAAGAACACCGAGCCACAGACAAAGTCCGCCTCCGGGCTGAGCAGGAAGCGCATGACGTTGGCGATTTGGCGCGGCTCGGCGCTGGCGCCCAGGGGCACGCTGTCGCCGAAGGCGCGGATGGCGTCACCGTACTGCTTGTCGGCGTACACCTCCTGCGTCATAGGCGTCATCGTGATGCCGGGCGCAATGGCGTTCATGCGGATGCCCTGCGCCGCGTAGTCGACCACGTTGCGTCGCATCCAGATGGCCACCGCGCGCTTCGCGCCGGCGTAGGCAGTCTGGCCGTCGCGTCCCTCGAGGGCAGCGCAGGCGGCCTCCTCATTGCCATCCAGGCACGCCTGCACAAAGGGATCCGCAGTGTCGATGAGCGGTGCCGAGTTGGAGGACACGATGAGCACCGAGCCGCGCTTCTTCGCCAGCAACTCGCGCAGGCCCTCGACGGTGTCCACGACGGCGAAATAGTTGACGCGGGCGATCTGCGTGATGGGTTTGGCCGCCGGGGACAGCCCGGCACAGGGAACGAAACCGTCCAGGCCGTCCGGCGCCAACCGGCCCAGCGCATCGATCGCCGCCCGCCTGCCCTGCACGCTCGACAGGTCCGCCACCACCTCGCCGGCCTTGATATCGACCGTAATAACCTCGTCACCGCGCGCCTCGAGCTGTGTTCGCAGTTCTGCGCCGATGCCGGTGGCGCCGCCCGTCAGTGCATATAGACCCATGAGTGGATGCTCCTTGTGGACAGTCTCAGTGATCGAGAGTTGAAGAGCGGTTAGTCTGGTACAACCGCAGGCGCTGCGGAATGATCGCTCGGGCCACGCGTTGCTGAGCGTTCAGACAGCCAACTGCACAGGCGGCGCCTGTACCTCCATCAGCGCGGGATCCTTGTTGCGTGCATTGCTGATCGAGCGCGGCAGCGGCTGCAGCTGCAGGTCCATTTTCAGCTCGCTGCGAAAGACCGGGTCATCGACGGCAATCTGCGCGCTGTTGTCCAGCCAGCGATCCCACTCTCCGGGCGCCAGGATCACCGGCATCCGCGCATGCCAGTCGGTAAAGGATGGCGCCGCGGCCGTGGTGACCAGCGTGCAGGACAGCAGTGGCTCGTCCCCCTTGTCCCAAACGTCGAACAGGGCGGCGACAGCCAGGGCCCCCTGCGCGTTCGTGATCAGCCAGGGCTGCTTTACACCGTCCTCGGTGCGCCACTCGATGAAACTGCTCATGGGCACCAGCGCGCGCTGGGACTTGAAGGGGTGGGAAAATGCCCTGCTGCTCGCCAGGCCCTCGCTGCGGGCGTTGAACATGGCGTACTTCTGGTCCACCGCAGGCGCCCAGGCCGGCGTCAGCCACCAGCGCGCCTGCTCGAGCGCCCTGCTCCCGTCACGCTCGCTGACGAGGGGCACCTGCTCCGTCGGGGCGATGTTGGTGCGCGTGGGCAGCGACAGGTCGATACCCAGGTCGCGCAGCAGCTGCTGCAGACCGGGGCTGTCGATGACGTTGAAGCGGCCGCACATGAGGCCACTGTGCCGCACTGTCCCCGCCCGGGCAAGTGCAGGTCTGCCATGGTAAACCCACCGCCATCCACATCCCGCCCGCGCCCTTGCCTGTACCTGCCCGCGAGAGTACCCTGTGCGACGTTTTTTCCCGGGAGCCTACTATGAGCGGAAAACCCCTGGCGCCGGCCATAGAGGGCTGGTACACGATGGATGCCAAACCCCACCTGATCGGCACCCGCTGCAAGGCCTGCGGTACCTACTTCTTCCCCAGGCAAAGCCACTTCTGCAGGAACCCGGCATGCGACAGCACCGAGTTCGAGGAAGTCGAACTGAGCCGCACCGGGCATATCTGGAGCTATACCAACGCCTGCTATCAGCCCCCGGAGCCCTTTGTCGCCCCCGATCCCTTCGAGCCCTACGCGATCGCCGCGGTGCAGCTGGAGGAAGAGCAGATGGTGGTGCTGGGCCAGGTGGCGGAAGGCGTCAGCGTCGAAGACCTGAAGGTCGGCATGCCGATGGAGCTGGTGCTGGAACCGCTGCACGAGACCGACGAAGACATCAAGGTAACCTGGAAGTGGCGCCCGGCGGCCGCAAGCTGATAGCGCCGCGTACAGACCTGGAGTGAAATACAATGTCCAATGAAATCGCGATCCTCGGTGCAGGCATGCACCCGTGGGGCAAATGGGGCCACAACTTCGTCGAGTACGGCATCGCCGCGGCGCGTGAGGCGCTGAACGACGCGGACATTCCCTGGCAGGACGTGCGCTTCGTCTCCGGCGGCGCCACGGTGCGCTGCGGCTACCCCGGCTACGTCGCCGGCGCCACCTTTGCCCAGGCGCTCGGCTGGCAGGGCGCGGAAGTCAATACCTCCTACGCTGCCTGCGCTTCCGGCTCCCAGGCGCTGGCAGCGGCGCGCAACAAGATCCTCGCCGGGGAATGTGAGGTCGCCCTCGTGATCGGCGCCGACACCACTCCCAAGGGCTTTCTCGCCCCCGCGAAGGGGTACCGCCCGGAAGATCCGGACTGGGTCCGGTTCTACCTCGGCATTACCAACCCCACCTACTTCGCGCTCTATGCCCGCCGTCGCATGGACCTGTACGGCGACACCCTGGAAGACTTCGCCGCCGTGAAGGTGAAGAACTCGCTGGTTGGCAGCAAGAATCCGCGGGCGCGCTACCGCAAGGCCTTCAGCGCAGAGGACGTGGCGGCATCTGCCATGGTGGCGGATCCGCTGCGCCTGATGGACATCTGCGCCACCTCCGACGGCGGGGCGGCGCTGATCGTGTCGAGCCTCGAGTACGCCAGAAAGGTGGGCAGGGCTGACGCGCCCAGGGTCGCCGCCATTTCCACGGTGACCCCGACCTTCGCCAGTGGCGTAGTGGAAATGCCCGACATCGCCACCGACTCGGCGGCCGCCGCCGGTGTGGAGGCAGCGGCCTACCGCGCCAGCATCCCCTCGAAGGCTTACGAGGAAGCCGGGATCGGGCCGGAAGATATCGACCTGGCCGAGGTCTACGACCTGTCCACGGCACTGGAACTGGACTGGATCGAGGACTTGCAGCTGGCGCCGCGCGGTCACGCGGCAGAGCTGCTGCGAGCCGGAGACACCGCGATCGGCGGCAAGATCCCGGTCAACGTTTCCGGCGGCCTGGCGTGCTTCGGCGAGGCGGTGCCGGCCCAGGCGCTGGCCCAGGTGTGCGAACTGACCTGGCAGCTGCGCGGCCAGGGCGGAGACCGCCAGGTCGAAGGTGCAAAGGTGGGCATTACCGCGAACCAGGGGCTCTTCGGCCACGGCAGCTCCGTTATCGTCAAGGCCTGACGCCGCCCTAGATCTCGCGAATATAGTCGAGCTTGTCGTTGACCATGAACAGCCTGTGGCGCGGCCCCTGCGCCTCCAGGCTGGCTGTCTCGTAGCCCGCGTCGCCGGCGTAAAGGAAGCAGATACCCTCGTCCAGGAACACCATGCGCGGCTCGTAATAGACCGGGTCGCGCGCCCCCACCTTGCGCCTGGCATCGCCGCAATCCGCGCACCCGGCAATGTCGCTGATGCTGACAAACGTGGGCGGCATCAGGCGCAGGGGGTGGGCATCGTCATGCGCCTCGGCCAGCGCCACCGACGGCCTGACCCAGCGGTGGCTGGCAATCTCCCCGCCATCCACCACGACTTCCTGGTCGTCCTCCAGGATGGTGAGAAAGAACCACGTGGCAAAGCGTCGCCTGGCACCCTCGGGCGTCGTCCAGTGGGACAGGAACACCAGCTGCTCGGCGCTGACGTCGACCCCCGCTTCCTCGCGGGTCTCGCGGATGGCGGCATTCACCGCGGCGCGGTGGGGATCTCGTGCAGTGCAGTAGTCGGCTTCGTCGACCTTACCGCCGGGGAAGACCCACATGCCCCCCATGTGCTGCACCGCGTCGGCGCGCTGCACCAGCAGCACTTCCAGGCCCTGTGCGGAGTCGCGCACCAGCACCACGGTGGCGGACGGCTTTACCGGTTCCGCCCTGTCACTCGTCTCGATCGGGGAGTCCGACACGCCGCCGTCACCGCCTAGGGAAAAAAGCGCGAAATGGTATCGATAACGCAGGCAGGCCTGTCGCCGCCCTCGACCTCGATGGTCATGCGCACCACAACCTGCACGCCACCCTTGACCTCCTGGGCACTGATCACCTCACCGCCGCCGCGAATCCTGCTGCCCACGGGCACCGTCGCCGGGAAGCGCACCTTCTCGCAGCCGTAGTTCACGCCCATCGAAGTGTTGTTGACCTGCATGATCTGCGGCAGGAACAGGTTCGCCAGCGACAGCGTCAGGTAGCCGTGCGCAATGGTCTTGCCAAAGGGACCCTGCGCCGCCTTTTCGGGGTCCACGTGAATCCATTGGTGGTCGCCGGTGGCATCGGCAAAGAGGTCGATCCGCGCCTGGTCGATTTCCAGCCAGTCGCTGTAACCAAGGTGCTGGCCCACCGCCTCCAGCAGCGCCGCGGGATTGTCAAATTCTGTCGCCATTGCCGGCCACTCCATCGTCCAGGAAGTCGCAGGCACTATATCACCGGGACGGCACCGGGACTCGATTTACTTCAGCGCGGCGGTTCAAAAAGTTTGTAAACTGCGCTGTGTTCGCTATCTTTGCCCCGCACAGCAGAATTCATACACCCAACAGCGAGGACTCATTCATGGAAGGCCTGATGCAGAATATCGACCCGGCGACGTTGCTAACCGATTACGCCATTCCCTGGGGCACCAGGATCGCCCTGGCACTGGTCATCTTCATCGTCGGCCGCATCGTGGTCGGCATCGTGGTCAAGGGCGTCAAGCGGGTACTCAACAAGCGCGGCTTCGACGAGATCCTGGTCGGATTCCTCACCAGCATACTGCGCTGGGTGCTGCTGCTGTTCGTCATCGTCGCCGCCCTGAGCCAGCTGGGCATCGACACGACCTCGATGGTCGCCCTGCTGGGCGCCGCGGGACTGGCCATCGGGCTTTCACTGCAGGACTCGCTGTCCAATTTCGCCTCCGGGGTGATGCTCATCGTCTTCCGGCCCTTCACCAAGGGCAACTTCGTCGAAGCGGGCGGCGCAACCGGCGTGGTAGACAAGATCAGCATCTTTACCACGACCATGACGACCCCGGACAACAAGGAGATCATAATCCCCAACGGCGCGATCATCAGCAATAACATCACCAACTTCTCTGCACGCGCTACACGGCGCGTGGACATGGTCTTTGGCATATCCTACGACGATGACCTGCTGGCGGCGAAGAGGCTGCTGTCCGAGATCATCGGCGCGGACGAGCGCATCCTGGCCGAGCCCGCACCGGTGATCGCACTGGGCGAGCTGGCCGACTCCAGCGTGAATTTCCTCGTGCGGCCATGGGTGAAATCCGAGGACTACTGGGCTGTGTTCTGGGATACCACCGAAACCGTCAAGCTGCGCTTCGACGAGGCCGGGATCACTATTCCCTACCCGCAGATGGACCTGCACGTGGACCGGCCCGAGTAGTCCCGACATCCCGCGGCCAGCGCGCCTGGCGAGTCAAGCAAAAGCGCCGGGCGCTTCCTGCGGGGCACCCCTGGTTGGGCGCCCCGCGGGCTCCCCTGGCCGGGCGCCCCCTACAGGGCGTCCCTGCGGGCTCCCCATTACAAGTATTTCACAGTTCTGGCAGCGGCCTGTGTGGTATAAATAGGGCCTGAAAAGGTACCCTGCCCGCACCCGGTCACCGCACCGCCATTCTGCGCTGCCGCGACATCGCGGGCGCGTCTCACTGACCGCGAGCAATGCGGACTCCCGACTGGTAGTAAGCGTGGCCTCCACAAAGAAACAAGTCCTGCTGTCTGTCGCCATGCTGGCGGGCTCACTGGCCGTCACGGTGCTGCTGTACCTGAACCGGCCCCAGACCGAAACGGCGGAACCGGAATACAAGCCCGTATCCGTCGATGTCGCAGAAGTCGTCAAGCAGAGCGTGCGTATCCAGATCCAGGCGCAGGGCACGGTCACACCCCTGCACGAGTCATCCCTGCTGGCGGAAGTAAAGGGTCGCGTCATCGAAGTATCGCCGGCGCTGAATGCCGGCGGTTATGTCGCAGAGGGCGACATGCTGTTGCGCATCGACCCGCGCGATTATGAAACCAGCCTGCTGCGCGCGGAGGCCGCAGTGGAATCGGCCGAGAGCGCGCTGGCGCAGGAGAAGGGCCGCGCCGAAGTCGCACGCAAGGAGTGGCAGAAACTGCCACCCGGCAGCCAGCGCAGCCAGGAGGCGAAGGACCTGTACCTGCGCAAACCGCAGCTGGAACAGGCGCAGGCGCAGCTGCTGGCAGCCAGGGCCGACCTGGGTACCGCCCGCGACAACCTGGAACGCACCATTGTGCGCGCCCCCTACGACGCCCTCATCCGACACAAGCACACCGACCTGGGCCAGTTCGTGTCGCCGGGCACGCCGCTGGTGGATGTCTTTGCCGTCGCGACAGCGGAGGTCCGCTTGCCGATCCCCCAGGGCCGGCTGGACTACCTGGAGTTGCCCGGGCCCGGGGAGCTCGCCCGCAGTTCCGAAATTGACCTGTACACCGATGTCGGCGGCGAGGTCAGGCACTGGACAGCGCAACTGCACCGCACCGAGGGCGTGTTCGACGAGCGCTCCCGCGCACTCTATGCAGTCGCCCGCGTAGAGGATCCTTACCGGCTGCAGGACAGCAAGAGCGAACCGTTGCGCTTCGGCACCTTCATCAATGCGAACATCCAGGGCAGGGAGATCAAGGATATCGTTCCCCTGCCGCGCTACGTCCTGCGCGCAGGTAACTACGTATGGGTGGTGGATGAGAACATGCGCCTGCGCAACCGCAGGGTCAGCGTGTTGCGCACCGGCGGCGACGTGATCTACGTGAACGCCGGCCTCGACGACGGCGACCTCGTCTCACTCACCAACCTGGATAATTCCTTTGAGAGCGCCGAGGTCGTCATACACACCAAGGTGCCCTCCGACAGTCTCGATGCACAGGGCAGGCCCAAGCGGGACAAGGCCGACAGGATTCCAGAGGCAACCGCTGCAGTCGAGCCCGGAGACGATGGGGCAGGCGGCTGATGGAAGAGGCGGCCCCCCGCAAAGGCGTCATCGCCTGGTTCGCCCACAATCCCGTGGCAGCGAACCTGCTGATGCTGATCATCATCGTGGTTGGCCTGGGTTCCGCTTTCAACATCCAGCGAGCCATGTTCCCGACATTCGATTTCAGGATTATCTGGGTAGAGGTGATTTACCCCGGTGCCGCGCCGGAGGAGGTGGAACAGGGCGTCGTGCTGAAAATCGAGGAGGCGATCAACGACCTGGAGGGCATCAAACGGGTTGAATCCGACGCTTTCGAGTCCAGGGCCAGGCTGATGATCGAGCCACTGGATGGCGCGGACGTCTCCAAGTTGCTCGACGACGTGCAGAACCGCATCGACGGTATCGCTCATTTTCCGGAGGAGGCGGAGAAACCGATCATCAATCGGCCGGAAATGATGTTTCCGGCCCTGGTGCTGCAGCTGTCGGGACACAACGACGAACGCAGCATGAAGTCGCTGGCGGACAAGGTCCGCCGGGACTTGCTGACTTACCCGGATATATCGGCGGCTCAGGTCGTGGGCGCCCGTGACTATGAAATCGCCATCGAAATCTCGGAGCCCCTGCTGCGTGAATACCACCTGACGCTTGGCGATGTCGCGAACATCATCTCGGCATCGTCACTCGATTTACCGGCCGGATCGGTACGCACCGCCAACGGGGAAATAATGTTGCGCACGCTGGGGCAGGCGTATGTGCAGCAGGATTTCGAGAGCATCGTGCTGCGCACCTGGCCGGATGGCACCCGGCTGACCCTCGGTGATATCGCGACGGTTCGCGACGGCTTCGTGGACGGCGCCGGTTTCGCCATGTTTGACGGCACTTACTCACTGGGCGTCAACGTCTTCGCCATGGGCAAGCAGGACATTATCGACACCGCAGAAGCGGCCAGGGATTACGTCGCCAGGACACAGGGCGCACTCCCCGAAGGCGTCAAGCTGGACATCTGGGCAGACTCCACCTACTACCTCAAGGGGCGCCTGAGCATGATGGTGAAGAACCTCGCCATGGGCGCATTGCTCGTGTTTATCATTCTGGCGCTGTTCCTTGAGATCAAGCTGGCGTTCTGGGTGATGCTGGGCATTCCGGTCTGCTTCCTTGGCGCGATGGCTTTAATCAGCACGCCCTACATCGACGCCAGCCTGAACATGATAAGTATCTTCGGCTTTATATTGGTGCTGGGGATCGTCGTGGACGACGCCATCATTATCGGCGAGAGTGCTTACTCCGAGACTGAGCGCAGGGGACACACCGTGGGCAATATTGTCGACGGAGTCTACAGCGTCGCCACCCCGGCGACATTCGGTGTGCTCACCACGATCGTGGCTTTCATGCCGACACTCTTCATCGACGGAATTTTTGCCGCGTTCCCCGAGGCGTGCGGCTGGGTGGTGATCCTGTGCCTGGCCTTCTCACTGGTCGAGTCCAAGTGGATTCTCCCGGCACACCTGGCCCACTCCAGGCCAACGCGCAATCGCATCCTGTTGCAGATCGATCATGTGCAGGAGGCGATCAACCGCTGGTTGAAACACATCGTGGAAGACCGCTACCAGCCGTTCATATTGCGCTGTATCCGGAACCGCTACCTGACGCTGGCCTTGTTCCTGTCCTTGCTGGTGCTGTCTTCCGGCCTGCTTGCGGGAGGTATAGTGCGCACCGTCCTTGCACCTGACATGCCGGGTGAGTTTCTCAACGTGGAACTGCGCATGGCCCAGGGCGTAACCGAGGAACGAACGTTCGAGGCCATCCTTTCGGTCGCCGAGGCATTCAAGCGCATGGAAGAAAAGTACCGCCAGGAAACCGGCCGCGATGAACGCCTGCTGCAACACATGGCGGTATATGGCTTCGACCGCATCAACGGCCGCATCGACGTGGAGCTAACCAAGGAAGAGCAGCGCAGTATCAATACGCGTCAGGTGCAGCAGTTGTGGCGCGAAGAGGTGGGCAACATCCACGGCGCCGAAGTATTTGCCATCGCCGCCGAAGACGGTCCTAGTTTCGGCCCGCCGGTGGCGTTTGACCTTATGCACGGCGACGTCGATACGCTGCGCGAGGCCGCGGAGGAAATGGAAGAGGCCATGCGGCACTTTGCGGGCCTCTATGACATCCGCAACGGCGCTGCCGACACAGCCGACGAATTCCACCTGGATATCCTGCCGGAGGCGGAAAGCCTCGGTCTGACACGACTCGATCTGGGCAGCCAGGTTCGCCACGCTTTCTATGGCGCGGAAGCCCAGCGTGTGCAGCGTGGTATCGACGAAGTGAAAGTGATGGTGCGCTACCCCGAGGCTGACCGGGAGAACGTCAACAGCCTCAGCAACATGTACATTCGCACGCCTTCGGGCGACGAGGTGCCCTTCGAGACGGTAGCGCGCATGGAGGTCAAACAGGGGCTGCTCAAGGCAACCCGCATCAATTACCAGCGGGCGGCCGAAGTGACCGCGGAGGTCAACAAGCAAATCGTCGAGCCGGACCGGGTCATACGCGAGATCGAACAGAGTATTCTTCCTGATCTGATGCGCAAGTACCCCGGGCTGACTTACGGCATCTCGGGCGCTGCAGACGAGGAGGCGAAGATGGCTGCGAGCATGATAGTCGGCTTCGCCCTGTCGCTTTTCGGCATCTACGCGCTGCTTGCTATCCCGACCAGGTCCTACCTGCAGCCGCTGATCATCATGGGCGTCATCCCGTTCGGCATGATCGGCGCCATTTTCGGCCACTGGCTGATGGGCTACCCGCTGAGCATGATGTCGCTGATGGGCGTGATCGCCCTGAGCGGCGTCGTGGTGAATGACAGCCTGATCCTCGTGGATTTCGTCAACAAGGCAATCGCTCGCGGTACCGACCGCTACACCGCGGTGGTGCAGTCGGGCATGCGGCGCTTCCGCGCCATCCTGCTGACCTCCCTGACCACCTTCTTCGGCCTGGTGCCCATGCTGTTGGAGAGGTCGCTGCAGGCGGAACAGATGATACCGATGGCCATTTCGCTGGCCTTCGGCATCGTCTTCGCCACGGTCATCACGCTGCTGTTGATTCCCAGCCTCTACATGATCCTCGATGACCTCGCCCGCTGGCGGGCGGGTGCGACCGACCCGGAGACGGCGCTGGCAGGCGCGCAGCGCCCGGCCTGATAAGGTCGGCTCAGGGCGTCCGGGCGCAACCGATACAGCGCATATAGAGGTGACGCGGATCCTGCAACAGCTGCAGTTCGCCCACGGCCTCCTGCACAGGCCGCAGCAGTCGGCCCAGGACAGCGCCCGCACCGACGGCCTGTGTTACCCCGCTACCCGCGGTCACGTTGGCAAGCTGCTTGAGGATCTGGTCGCGCGGGGACAGGGGCAGTTCCGTGTAGTCCACCTCGTAGTCATCCAGGCCCGCCAGGGCGGCAGCGGATACGACCGCCTCGGCCAGGCTGCCCACGTTGTCCACCAGCCCCGCGTCGAAGGCGTCGCCGGCACTCCATACCCTGCCCTGCCCCAGTTCGTCCACCCGTTCCACTGACAGACCGCGACCGTCCGCCACCACACCGAGAAACTTGCGGTAGGCAAAGTCGATTCCGCTGTTGAGCGCCTCGGCGAGGTCCGGGCTCAGCGGCCTGTCCGCGCGCAGGGAGCCGGCCAGCTCCGTGGTGCCGACCCCATCGGTGTAAACGCCGGCGCGCTGCAGCAGCTGCTCAAACGTGGGGAAGGCGGCAAACACGCCGATACTGCCGGTTATCGTGCCGGGCGTCGCCCAGATCTCGTCTGCCGGCGCGGCGATGTAATAGCCGCCCGAGGCCGCCACCGCGCCCATGGAAACGACTACCGGTATTTCCTTCTTCTGCGCGTACAGTACCTGCTGGCGGATGACCTCGGAGGCAAACATGCTGCCGCCGCCGCTGTTGATGCGCAGCACGATCGCACCGACACCGTCCTTGTCCGCGGTGCTGCGGATCAGGCGCGCCAGCGAATCGCCGCCGATGACACCCGGCGGCTGGTCACCCGGAAGAATATTGCCCTGGGCAGTAATGACCGCCACCCGGTCCCCGCTGGGGCCCGACAGCGCCAACGGCCGTTTGCGTGCGGCGTAGCGCTCGAACACGACGGCCTCGTACAGCCCGTCGT
>JAWVYG010000024.1:0-11703 GCA_033722815.1 Halioglobus sp. | reverse complement strand
TCCCGTCGCAACGCTGCCTTGCACGGTGCACGGGCCAGCTGCTGGCTGATTCATGGACAGGCTCCGGTTTTGCAAAAGCGCACAAAACTACCGTGTCGCCGAGGTGCTTACAACCGTGCTTCCTGCCGGGCAGTGTGCACTGGCAGCCAGGCCGTCGCGGGGCAGGGCGGGCCACGGGGTGTCGATAAACTTTACAAAGATGCCCGGGCGCAGCGGGATTGATATCAGGTTTACGGTGTAACCTATTGGTTTCTATGAACAAAATGTGACAGGCGCGAAAATTGCACCCTAATTGCCCAGGTGGCCTGTAACCGGCTGATAACAGGGAAGGTCTTACAATGAAAAAGAACATGGCAATGGCCAAAGTCGCCTGCGCGGCATCGTTTATCCTTGCGGCGCCCGGCGCTTTCGCAGGCCCGACACTGGGCATACCCCTGAGCCAGGTGCTCGGCGGTGCGTTACCGGCGGATGTCGGCGCTTCGCTGCCGGTCGGCCTGGGCGGCGCGGCCGCTCTCACCGGGCTGGGCCTGATAGTGGGTGCGCAACTGATCAAGCGCCGCAACAAGCGTAACGACGAAGAGTAGACCCCTGGCGCGATCTGCTGGGGGCCGCATCGACCTAATGTGCACCGGGCGTGTTTGACTCCCAGAGCATGGCGTTTGCCGCGATCATCGCGGCATTGCTCCTGTTGGAGCGATGGTCGCCGTGGCGCCGTGAAAAAGCCCCGCTACAGGAACGCTGGATAACCAACATCGGCCTCATGCTGGTGGGGGCGTTCACCGGCGGCATGTTGCTGGGTACGGACCTCGAGAGCATCGCGGCGGGGATGCCCGGCGGTACCTTGCGCGACCAGGCGCTGCCGCTGTGGGCGGAGGTACTGGTGGTGGTGCTGCTGCTGGACCTGTGGCGCTACTGGGAGCACCGGATTTTCCACGAGGTGCCCACGCTGTGGCGGGCGCACCTGGTGCACCACAGCGATACTGCCCTCGATATCACCACCTCCCAGCGTCATCATCCCCTGGAAGTCGCACTGGTCGTCTTCACCGGTGCGCTGCTGCTGTTCGCACTGGGCTACTCTGCCCAGGCACTGGGGGTGTACCTGCTGCTGGCATCGATTTCCTCGCTGGTCACCCACGCCAGTATCCGCCTGCCCGGGCGTGTCGATCGCGCGCTGCGCCTGCTAGTGGTGACGCCCGCTGTACACGCCGTCCATCACTCCGACCTGCAGCGCGAAACCGACAGCAACTACGGCACGCTGTTCACGGTCTGGGACAGGCTGTTCGGTACCTATATCTCTCCCGACCGGGCGCAGGTGCCGCACTATGGCCTGGAGTACTTCCACCGGCCCGAGGACACCACGTTCGGCGCGGTCCTGTTGCAGCCGTTCCTGTACCGCGCTGGCGCCGATTTCTATCCCGCCCGCGATGAGGTGGCAGCGGCTGCGCCGACCCGGGATAGCCTGGCGCTGTCCCCGGCCTGGCGCCAGGCGCTCAAGCGGCTCGCGCTGAGTCTCGGCCTTTGCCTCGCGGTACTGTGGCCCACGGTCGCATCGCTGCTGCACATCTGGGTGAGCGCCGATACCTACCAGTACGCGTGGTGGGTGCTGCCGGTATTGCTGTACGTGCTCGCGTGGCACCGCCGCGGGCAGTTGCTGCTGATGACGCCTGCCGCCGACTACGCGGGCCTGTGGTTGGTCGCGCCCGGGGTGGTGCTGTGGTGCGCCGGCTACCTGGTGGATATCCAGCTCGCGCAGCATCTTGCGCTGGTAGTGGTGTTGCAGGGTGTTCTCCTGTGCGCCCTGGGGCGGCGGGTCTACGCAGGCTTTTTCCCTGCCTTTGCCATGCTCTTTCTACTGGTCCCTAGCGGCGACCTGTTGCAGCTGCCGCTGCGTGCGCTGACGGTGTACTGGATAGAGGGCTTCGCGGCGTTGTTCGAGTTGTCCTACGTCATCGAGGGTTACGTCGCGTATATCGGCGACTTCCGCTACGTCGTGGTCGATGCCTGCTCCGGGCTCACTTACGTACTGATGGGCGGCTTTCTCGGCTACAGCTTCGGCCTGTTGCTGTACAGGTCGCTGGCTCCGGTGGTGGCGCTGGCATTCGCGGGGGCCTTGCTGGGCGTCGTCACCAACGCGCTGCGCGTCTGGCTGATCCTCACTATCGACTGGCTGAACAACACGCAGATGGATATGGAGGGCCACACCGATGTCCAGTGGCTGGCAATGCTGTTGTCCATGGGCGGGCTGCTGTATCTCGCCGCCTCCCTGGCAGGCGCCGCTCGCGAGCCGCCCGGGTCCGCGCCGCCGGTGCGGGCGGCCCGTCCGTCACGACCGCTGGCCAGCGCGCTGTCGGCCGGCCTTGTCGTGGCTACCCTGGGCTCGGTGCAGCTGCTCGATCGGTTCTCCGCGGACGACGTGCACCCTGCGGTAGACCAGCTCGCGGCGCGCTATCCCGGCGCCCGCGTCGTGGACGGCGACTCCCTGGCGCAGCGGGCGCTGGTCATTCCCTATCGGGGCGGCATGGAGGCGGTATTGCTGCAGCCCAGCCGGGGCTACGGCCGCGTCAGCGAACACCTGTTCTATCCCGACGACCCTCTCTGGCGCCACGCCGGGACGGGCCATGTGCGCGACTGTGTCGCCGACCAGTGCATCGACTTCATCCACAAGGTGTTCAAGCGCAAGGAATCCGACCAGGAGCGGCACGTCTTCTACGCCTATTTTGTCGGTACTGCCAGCACGGCTTCACAGCTGGACTATCGCCTGGCCGGCGGCCTGCGACGGCTGCTGGGAGGTGGCGCCGCCGCCGGGGCGCTGGGCTTCAGGATGCCCGGAGAGGCGCCGCCCGACAGTGTGCTGGCCAGCGCCTTCCTGGGTATTCGCGGTGACATGGCTGCGGGCGGCGGCAACGCTCCCGCCGTCGTCGACCTGGGCGGCGCCGGGTTCGCGCCCGGCGTGTCGCTGCTGTAGCCCGACGGCACTGGACAGGCTTACTTCGCGGCGCTCCCACCCGATCGAGTTTGCCGAATTTGCCACTGCGATTCAGCCCGCCCGGGCCTGCTGACCGGGATACAGGGTCAGCGTATCGGGGCCAGCGCCGTCCGCGCCGCGCTTCCTGTCGCGCAACTGCTCCAGCTTCCGCCCCAGCGCACTGCCGTCCCAGCCCGGCTGGCCGTCGCCGTAGAGAGTGTTGTCCAACGTTTCCAGTTCCGCGCGCAGTTCGCTGTCGCCCGCCCAGGCGGCAACCGCCTGTAGCGACACCAGCGCAGCGTCCGCGCTGCGCGCCTGCGCCCACGCAATCAGTGCCTGGCGAGTGGCGGCTGCGTCGTTCGCCCGGCACGCCGCCAGCAGCGCCTTGAAGCGCCTGCGCTCACCGACCTGCTCCGCCGACGCGGCAGTGGCACGGCCTGATTTACCGCCGCGCTGCAGCCACACCAGGTAGGCCAGGGTCAGCAACCACCCCAAACTGCTCAGGGCGCTGACAATCTGCCAGGGCAATGCGGAAGTGCGCTCCAGGCCAGGGGCCGCAACGCTGGCGGCGTCAACTTCCACCGCCAGCGGCGGGGCGGCTGTGCTGCTGTCGAGCGGCGCGGCTGCGACCTGCAGGGTGCGCTGCGGCAGCACCGCGTAGCGTACGGTCTCGCTCTCGGTATCCCACCAGGGTATGCGCACCTCCGGCAGCGTCAGGTTGCCGGCGCGGGTCGGCACCACGGCGGTGCTGTCCACCCTCGTGCCGCGCAGGCCATTCTCGATCTCGGTTTCGCTGATGCGCGGCTGGTCCGGGTAGAACTTTATGCCGTCCACCTGCGGCTCCGGTAGCGGCGGCAGCTGCGCGCCCTGCAGTCCGGCCGCGGTGAGCGTGATGGTGCGTGTGGCGGACTCGCCGACGCGCAACTGCTCCGGCGGGGTAGACCAGCTCTCCTGGATGCTGACCTGCCGTGCCGGCAGCCAGGTCGGCGAGGGGAAACCGGCGGGCCGCGGCAGCACGTCCACCGTCAGCGGCGCGGTGGAGCGGCGCAGGCGCCGGCCGCCGCCGCCGAGATCGAAGAAGCTGCGCCTGCCGGTGACCTCGCGGCCGCTGAACACCTGTGCCGGTATCTCCAGCGTCCCGCTCTGTTCGGGGAAAATGGCGAAGCGCAGCTCGTGCACCAGCCAGGGTCGGCCGTCGATGCTGCGCTGGAACGACTCCTGTTGCAGCGCGTGGACGAAAGCGCCGTCGATCTCCACCTCGGAGATGTTGCGCCCCTCAAGGTTCACCGCCTGCATGATGCGCAGCGTCAGGATGAGCTGCCCCTGCACGTAGACCTGCTGCCTGTCGACCTCGGCCTCGAAGACCAGTGGCTGACCGCCGGTGTCGATGTCTGGTGCGGGAGTGACGCGAATGGGCAGCGGGTCAGTCAGCACCCCGTCGACGCGCAGCGCCGGGATCTGCAGGTTGCCCTCGACTCGCGGGGCCAGCTCGATCTGCAGCTGCCGGGTGGAGGAACGGCTCCCGTTGACGATGTTGGTCTGGCTGGTAGTGGTGCGCTGCAGGATTTCGAAATCTGCCTCCAGTGCACCCAGGTCGACATCGCCCAGCGCCTCGCCGTCGGTGGCGGTGAGGACCAGGCGCAGGGTGTCGCCGAGTGCCACGTCGTCCCGATCGACGATGGCCGTGACCGCCGCGATTGCCGGCGTGCAGCACAGCAGCAGTGCGGCCACGCCGGCCACGCACCAGTGCCTACCAGAAGATCTCATCGTTCTTTACCGTTCCCTGTTGTTTGCGCAGTTCGCTCTCGTAGCGGAATTTCTGCCGCAGCAGTCCCGACGGATCATCGGGTACGCGGCGCAGCCACTGCTCCATCGCCTGGTCCCGTTCGGCCTGTTCGGCGTCCGCGAGTTGCGCGCCTTCCTGTTCCTGCGGTTGCTCTGCGGCATTTGCGTTATCCGCGCCTTCCTCGCGCTCGTCCGCCTGCTCTGCCTCGTCCCCGGACTGCTGCGCATGCTCGCCCTCCGTCTGTGGCGAGTCGCTGTTCTCACCGTCCTGTTGCGCGCTGCCCTGCGCCTCGTCAGAGGGCGGTTGGCTGTTCGGTTCGCCCTGCTGGTCCTGCCCGGGTTGGTTCTGTGCCTGGTCGCCAGCACCCTCATCCTGGCTCTGCTGGTCTTGCTGCTCGTCCTGGCCGGAATTCTGTTGCTGTTCTTGTTGCTGTTGTTGGAGGAGCTGTTTTACCAGCTCCAGGTTGTCCTGGGCATCCTCCCGCTCGGGCTTGCGCTGCAGGGATTCCTCATACGCGGTGATTGCGTCCTCGAGCCTGCCGGCCCGAGCCAGCGCATTACCGCGGTTGTACCAGGCGTCCGCGCCGTCGGATGCTGCAAAGTGATCCACGGCGCCCTCGAAGTCGCCGCTGTCGAAGGCGGCTGTGCCGGCCCAGTCGCGGTCCTCAAACAGCTGCGCCGCCCGCGCGGGGTCGCCCTCGCGCAGGGCGCGCTGGCCCTGCTGGTCCGGGGTCAGCCACAGGTCCTGCCAGCTCTGCGCCAGCGCGGTCTCGGGCTGCGCCAGGAGCAACAGCGGCAGCAGGCAGGCGATCCAGCCGCGCCGGAAGGCGCCCAGCGCCAGCGGCAGCAGCAGCAACACCAGCAGGTAGCCCTTGTCGTCCCAGGTGTCCGCGCCGCGCTCCAGCGCCAGCGACTGCTGCAGCCCGGGTATGGCCGTGTCCTGCAGCAGGAAATCGAGATCGCCGTCGTCTATGGTCATGCCGAGGTAGCGCCCGCCGGTAGCGGTGGCGAGCGCGCGCAGCGGTGCCTCCTGCAGGGAAGGCATCACGATCGCCCCGGCACTGTCCTTGACGAAGCCGCCGCGGGGCAGAGGGATAGGCGCGCCGGTCCGGGTGCCTATCCCCATCACCGACAGGCGCGCGCCGCTGCCGGCAAGGGACTTCGCGATGGCTGCACCGTCGCGTTCCCTGATGCCGTCGGTAAACAGCAGCAACTGCCCGCCGCGGATGCCCGCGGAGCGCAGCAGTTCCAGCGCCTGGTCCACGGCGGACGCGGGGTCACTGCCGGCCACCGGCATCATGTCCGGGTGCAGCGCGGGCAGCAGGTTGGCGATGGTGGTGGTGTCGTCGGTCAACGGGGTAACGATATGCGAGTCGCCGGCGTAGGCGATCAGCCCGGTCTGTCCCTCGCGTCGCCTTTCCAGCAGGTCGAGAATCTTCTGTCGGGTGCGATCGCCCCGGGACGGCGCCAGGTCGCCGGCTTTCATGGAGTAGCTCAGGTCGAGGATCAGCACGAGCGCGTCCTGCGCCTGGTGTACCGGCTGCGGGATCTTTTCCCAGCTCGGTCCCGCCGCGGCGATGGCCGCGATGACCCAGCCCAGTAGCAGCAGGGGTAGCGGGTTGCGCCCGCGTGCCCCGCCGCCGTCCTGCTGCACCAGGTAGGGCAGGAGCACCGGGTCGATGACGCCTCCCCAGCTGCCGCGCTGCCGCTGCTGCCGCCACAGGAGCACTGCCAGAAGCAGCGCAGGTGGGATGCACCACAGCCACTCGGGGCGCATGAGGTGCAGGCTCATGGTGTCTCTCCGCGCAGCGCCGTGGTCCGGGGCAGCCAGGCGCGGTTGCGTCCGAGGCTGCGTGCTGCGAGGGCGAAACTCACCAGCAGCGCCAGCGCCAGGGCGAGGTAGCCCAGGTACTGTCGCGGCCGGTACACGGAGGTCTCCTGTTCCACCGGCTCCAGCTCGTCCAGCAGGCTGTAGATGGCCGCCAGTTCCTGCGGATTGCGCGCACGGAAATAGGCGCCGCCGGTGAGGCCTGCAAGTTCCTGCAGGCCCTCTTCATCGAGTTCTGCAGACGGGTTGATCCTGCGGCTGCCGAAACTGGAGCCGAAGATGCCCGGCAGCGTCAGTGAGTCGGCGCCGACGCCGATGGTGTAGATGCGGATGCCCAGGTCGGCTGCCAGCCGCGCGGCCTCCAGCGGCTGCACGGAACTGGCCGTGTCCTGGCCATCGGTGAGCAGGATCAGTACACGGCTCTGGGCGGGCCTTTCCTTCAGGCGCTTTACCGCCAGGCCGATCGCGTCGCCGATGGCGGTCTCCTTGCCGGCAAAGCCCACCTGTGCCTCGGCCAGGAAGCGCCGTACGGTTGCGGTATCGAAGGTCAGCGGCGACTGCACGTAGGCATTGCTGCCGAACAGGATGAGCCCCAGGCGGTCACCCGTGCGGCGTTCGATGAATTTCGTGCCCACCTGCCGCACCGCCTCGATGCGTGTACCCAGCTTGTTACCGATCTGCATATCCTCCATCTGCATGGAGCCGGAGATATCCACGGCCAGCATGAGGTCGCGGCCGCTGTCGGGAAGCTCGACCGGATCGCCGATCCAGACCGGCCTGGCTGCCGCCACCAACAACAGCAGCCAGATAAGCCACAGCAGGGCGTGGGGCAGGGTGCCCCGCACCGACGAGCGCCGTCCCTGGCCGCTGCCGAGCGCACGCCACTCCTCGAAGAACGGTGCGCGCAACGCCGGGTCCCCGCTGCTTGCCGCGGGCGCGAATCGACGCACCAGCCATGGCAGGGGCGCGAGCAGGAACATCCAGGGCCACAACCACTCGATCACGGGTCCGTCCTGTGGCGCGCGATCCAGTGCAGCGCGGTACGGCGTAGTTGTGCGGCGTCGACGCCGGTCGACCGCGGCGCGTATACCGCGCGCGCGAACGCGGGCTCGAAAGCGGCACCCGTGACGCGGCTGTTGAGGAACTGCAGCCAGTCGTCGCCGTGGCGCCGCGCCAGCTGGCTGTCGGGGTAGGCCCGGAGCGCGACGGCCTTGAGCAGTGCGTTGGTGTCGGTGATGAAGCGTGCGTCGTCGCCGTCCGCCAGGTAGTTTTGCCAGCTGCGTTCAAGCTGCGCCGCACCCTCGCGCCTGTAGGCGCGCGCCCTGCGCCGGCGCAGCACGAAGACCGTGAGCGCGACCAGCAGCATTGCCAGCAGCAGCAACAGCAGCCACCAGCCCGGCGCGGGCGGCCACCAGCCGACCAGCTCAGGTTGCCGCAGGGGCTGCAGGCCTGCCAGGGGATCTACAGGGTTCAACGGCGCGGGTCCCCGTAGTAGGTCTGCAACAGAGCGAAGGGTGGGGCGTCGGTGCTCGCGGCCAGCAGCGGTATCCCCAGGCGCTGCAGGTTGCGCGACAGCGCCTCGTGCTGGCGTTGGCGGCTGTCGCGGTAGCCGGCCGCCAGCTGTCGATCCGCCGTGTCGAGTTCGCTGCGCGCCGTGCCGTCGGTCACCGCGTAGGTGCCCGCGCGGGGCAGCTCCGTCTCCAGGGGGTCTGTGCACTTGAGGGCGGTGAGCTCGGTGTGCTTGGCCAGCTCGTACAGGTGCTCGCGCGCACGCTGCCCCTCGGCGCCACGAAAATCGCTGACCAGGAACAGGCTGCTGCCGGGCCGGGCAATCCTGCGCAGTTTGTCCAGCATATCGGCAAAACTGTGCTGCGCCTGCCTTGGTAAGCAGGGCAGTTGGCGGTTGTAGCGGCAGAATTCCGACAGCATCGACAGCACGGTCCTGCGGTTGCGCCTGGGCCGGATCTCCTGGTGCCCCGTGTCGTCGAAGACCAGGCCGCCGACGCGGTCGCCGTTGTTCAGGGCGCTCCAGGCGAGCAGGCTGGCCAGGTGCGCCGCCAGCACGGACTTGCAGCAACAGGTAGAGCCGAAAAACATGCTGCTGCGCTGGTCCAGCACCACCAGCACCGGGCGCTCGCGCTCCTCGCGAAACAGTCGCGTGTGGGCGTTGCCGGTGCGCGCCGTGACGCGCCAGTCGATGGTGCGGATGTCGTCCCCGCTCTGGTAGGCGCGCACCTCCTCGAAGTCGATGCCGCGCCCGCGGAAGTTGGTCTTGTTGGGACCGACCAGCAGGTTGAGCGCCCGTTTCTGCCGCGACAGCTGCAGCTGCTGCGCGGGAAAGCGCAGCGCGATCAACTCGTTCAGGTCCGCGTAGGCGCCGGAGGCGGGGACGTTGACGTGTCCGGGGCGCATGCCGTGTCTCAGCCCACCGGCACCACGGACAGGAGTTCCTCCACGACCTGGTCCGTTGTGACGCCATTGGCCTCGGCTTCGAAGCTCAACAGCAGGCGGTGGCGCAGGACGTCCGCGGCGATGGCCTGGACGTCGTCGGGACTGACGAAATCGCGGCCGTGCAGCCACGCGTGGGCGCGGGAGCAGCGGTCCAGGGCGATGGTGGCCCGGGGGCTGCCGCCGTATTCCAGCCAGCCCCTGAGGTGCTCGTTGTAGGACTCAGGCTGCCGCGTGGCGATGACCAGCTGCACCAGGTAGCGCTCCACTGCCTCGGACATGTGCAGCGCCAGCACTTCCTGCCGCGCCGCGAATACCGCCTGTTGCGACAGCGGCGCGGGCGGGGCGTCGCCGCGGTCCGACGCCTCGTCGCGCGTCAGCTGCAGGATTCGTGCTTCCGCGTCCGCGTCCGGGTAGTCGACATTGACCTGCAGCAGGAAGCGATCCAGCTGGGCCTCGGGCAGGGGATAGGTGCCCTCCTGCTCGATGGGATTCTGCGTGGCCATCACCAGGAACAACTCCGGCAGCGGGTAGGTCTGGCTGCCGACGCTCACCTGGCGCTCGGCCATGGCCTCGAGCAGGGCAGACTGGACCTTGGCGGGCGCCCGGTTGACCTCGTCCGCGAGCACCAGGTTGTGAAAGACGGGGCCTTTCTGGAAGTGGAAGCTGCTTTCCTGCGGGCGATAGATATCGGTGCCGGTGACATCGCCCGGCAACAGGTCCGGTGTGAACTGTATGCGGTGGAAGCTGCCCTCCAGGCCGTCGGCCAGGGACTTGATGGCGCGGGTTTTCGCCAGCCCAGGCGCCCCTTCCACCAGGAGGTGGCCGTCTGCCAGCAGGGCGATCAATAGTCTGTCTATGAGGTGGGACTGGCCGATGATCTGGCCGCTGAGCCACTCGCCGAGGGCCCTGATTTCCGCGTTTGCCACGCCTTCTCCTGTCGTCAGCTCGCTGTTCTGTGTCATCTGCACGAGGCCGGTCGCGGTGGCCTCGGGTGTCCGAAAGGGGAGCATTTTAGCTAAACCGAAAGGTGCGTCCAGTCCATATCACCGCGGGCGCCGGCAGCGGGTTGAGACAGGTTTGCCGGCTGGGAGTTCCGTTGCCGACGGCCCCGGTGATAGCATGCCCGCTGCCGCTTACTGGCGGTGCAGGCGTCGCAACCGCACGGGGCGGGCGGGGCGCTGCACCCGGGACCCGAGTGAACCATGGCCGTCATCGATGTCTGGGCCCAGCAGCCCAACCCGCACTTCCTGTCGCAACCCTACTTCGACTCGCTCAAGCGCTGGACCGGGCAGGAGCAGGTCGACCTGCCGCCGGAACGGCTGCTCGCCTGTATGGACAAGGCGGGTGTCGATACGGCGCTACTGGCGGCCTGGTACGGCCCCGGCGGCGCGCTGATCAGCAACGAGCAGGTACTGGAGGTCGTGCAGGACAACCCGGGGCGTTTTCACGGGCTGGCGTCCGCCGCTATCACGGACCCGGTGAAGGCGGTGCGCACCGTGCGCCGCTACGTTGCCGAGCACGGATTCAAGGGGGTGCGCATCGTGCAGTGGGTGTGGGAGCGCCCCTGCACCGACGCGCTGTACTACCCCGTGCTGGCGGCCTGCGTCGAGCTGGACGTGCCCATCTGCCTGCAGGTGGGACATACGGGCCCCCTGCGCAGCTCCGAGAGTGGCCGTCCCTGTCATATCGAGCGCATCGCGCTGGATTTTCCGGACCTGAAGATCGTCGGCGGGCATATCGGCTACCCCTGGACGACAGAGATGATCGCGGTGGCCACGAAGTTCCCCAACGTCTACATCGATACCTCGGCCTATGTGCCAAAACGGTACCCGGATGAGCTGGTCAGCTACCTGCGCGGGCACGGGCGCGGCAAGGTCATGTTCGGTACCAATTACCCCATGATCACCCCGGACCGCTGCATGGAGCAGCTGGATGACCTCGGACTGGACGAGGAGGCCCGGGCGCTGTTCCTGGGCGGCAATGCCGCGGCGGTGTTTCGCCTCTAGCGCGGTCCGCGCCACGGCCTGCCGGGCCTGTCTCTGGGATTGCGGTGCTGCTGCGCGGATCGCTCCGGCGCTCAGCTGCCGCAGCGATTGGTCAGAGCGCGCGCATCTTGTGGACGCCGGACACGCCGGTGAGACCGTCCCACTGGTCCGCGCGGCCTTCCCGCCAGCCCGCGATCCAGCTCTGCCGGTGCTCTGCCTCCGAGTGGGGGCAGTAGTCGATACTGCGCCCGGAGAGCCCGGCCTGGTAGCCCCGGTCGAATGCCCTGGTGTTCATGTCGCGCTTCTGTCTTCTCATGCAGTACGCCTCCGCACAATGATGCCGAAGGGCGCTTCGAAGAATCCCTGGAACGCCCCGAGCGGTGATGGTTTGGTGGTCAGTGGCTCGAACTATCCGGCACGAACCCCTCCTCTGCGGCGCACAGGCGCCACGGGAGGTGCCAACAGGCACCGTTCCATGGAAGCAAAAGGCTGCCGGCAAGTCGACTAACGATTTGTTCTCAATCCGGCCCCCGATATAACCGCGCGTGCTTCAGGAGGGCCAGATCACCTTCTGGCCCGAGCCGTACCAGTCATCCAGTTGCGGCGCGTAGGCGTCTTCCACCACGTTGCGCTTGATTTTCAGGGTCGGGGTCAGAAAGCCGTTGCCGATATCCCACTCCTCCGGCACC
>JAWVYG010000023.1:0-11703 GCA_033722815.1 Halioglobus sp. | reverse complement strand
GGTTTCGTTTCGGCGAGGCTGTTTTCATCGCGCCCTCGACGACACCGACCCAGTTCGACCCCGACGCCTACCTGCAGTCGCTGCAGCTGCTGGCATCCTATGCGCCCCGGCGCATGTTCCTCACCCACTATGGCGAGGTAGGTTACAGCGGCGAGCGCTGCGAGCTTCTGGCATCGCAGGTCCGCGACTACTGCGACATGGCGCGGCGGCATGCAGGTGACGCGGATGGCCTGGAAGCGACGCTGGTCGAGTACTCGCTGCGACGCCTGCATGAGATTGCCCCGTGCGACGAGGAACGTGCCCGTCGCTGGCTGGGATTCGACATGCGGCTCAACGCGCAGGGCCTGTCACACTGGCTGGCCGCTTCCGGCGCCTGAGCGGTTGGCGCTGTGCGCGCTCGCCATGCGCTATAGTGTTAGCACCCTGGCTGATAACGGAGAATTTCCATGCAGAGAATTGCCCTGTTGGTCCTGTCAATGCTGTGCAGCGCGCCGGTCCTGGCGGGAGATGCGTGCCAGTCGTCGCGCTGGGGTCCGGACGATGAGATCGGCAACGCCAACCTGGTGACGCCCGCCTCGGTACTGGCAGCGAGCAAACTCGTCACCGCCGGGAAGACCTATTCCCTGGGTATTACCATCGACAGCGAAACGCCGGCCTTTGCGCCGCGACAGATGAGCCTGCACGTGGTGCAGCCCGGCCAGCAGCAGGGGCGGAGCATGTTCCCCAATTCCACCTATAACGACGATATATTCGTCGGCTGGTTCGGCATCGGCTCACAGCTGGACGGGCTCGGCCACATCGGCGACGCAAACGGCGTGCATTACAACTGCTTCCAGTCACAGGAGATCTCTGAATTCACAGGGCTGACGAAGCTCGGCACCCACACGGTGCCACCTATCGTGGCGCGCGGCGTGGTGCTCGATATGGCCGCGCACAAGGGCGTGCCGTTCCTGCAAGCTGGGGAGTACTTCACGGTCGAGGACGTCAAGGCGGTGGAGAAGAAGCAGGGCACTCCCATACGCGAGGGCGATGTGGTGCTGTTCCACACCGGCTGGACCGACGCCAAGCTGGACAGCGAGCCCGCCGTCTGGGCGGCGGGGGAGCCCGGCCAGGACGAGGCGGTGGCGCGCTACCTGGCAAGCAGGAACGTGGTCGCGGTGGGCGCGGACACCTGGGGGCTGGACGTGATGCCGCCGCCGGACCCGGCGCGACCGTTCCAGGGGCACGTGATACTGCTCAAGGAGCACGGCATTTTCATCCTGGAGACCATGAACACGGGCCCGCTCGTGCGCGACGGCGTGCACGAGTTCCTGTTCGTGCTGGGCCAGGCGAAGGTGCGCGGCGCCGTGCAGATGATCATCAATCCCGTGGCGATCCGCTGAGCTCGCCGCCGCAGCTTGTGGCTCACATGCTCGCGGCGCGGGCGTCCAGGGTGCGGCGTATCTCCCGGTGGTCCTCCCTGCTCAGGCAAATGCGCCGCGCAAACAGGAAGGCCACCATAGCCAGGAGGCAGATGATGACGATGTTGAACCACCCCAGCGCCGCCAGCGACTGCGCGGAAATCTCTCCGGGCTGACTGCCGCTCTGGATGCCTGCGGCGTCGATCACGAGGCCTGCCACCAGTGAACCCACGCCGCTCGTCGCCTTCAGGACGAAGGTGCTCGCGGCGAAGAACACACCCTCCTGGCGCCGCCCGGTGGCCACTTCGTGTTCATCCAGGATGTCCGCCAGCAGGGAAATGCCCAGGATCTGCACGCTGGCGACGGCGAATACCGCGATCACGGTATTCACCCACTGCAGCGGATAGATCAGGGGGTGGCCATTCCCCGGCAGAAGGTCGAACAGGCGCAGGCCGATGAACCAGAACGTATTCACCGCGATGACCAGACTGGCGGCGCCGAACAGCGTGGCCTTGTCGTGGCGCGTGCCGAGACGGGCGATGACGGAGAAGGCCAGCAGGGTGCCGAACGCGTAGGGTACGACCAGCCCCGCGAGTTGTTCCGAGCTGAACTCCCAGAAGTAGGTGCCCATGTACAGCGCCAGTGTCGTGTAGACGCCGGCAGCCATGCCGAACGCGAGCTTGGCGCCGACGGAGACCCTGAAGTTGTGATTGCCCAGGGCCGTGCGCAGGTCGGCAATGGCTTTGCGCAACCCGAAGCCGGGTTCCTTGTCGGAGGCGGTGGGCAGGCGCGCGATGACCGTGCGCGTGCCCCAGACACAGAACAGCAGCGTTACCGCGGCGATGGCCGCCGAGAAGAAGCCGTAGGTGGTGTAGTTGGCGGCTATCAGCCTGCCGTCGCTGTCGCCATCGCCCTGGAAAATAAATGCGAACGCGAGTGCGGGCAGCAGCATGCCGGCGACCCATGCCATGGTGACGCGCGCCTTCGCGATCACCGTGCGCTCGTCGTAGTCCGTGGACAGCTCCGCGCCCATCGCGGAGTAGGGGATGAAATAGATCGTCAGGAAGGTGCGCAGCGCCATGGCCGCCAGCGTGAACCACACGAACAGCCCGGTTTCCCCCAGGTCCGCCGGCGGTGCAAACAGCACGACGAACAGGGCTGCGAAAGGGAGCCCGCCGAGCAGTATCGGCGGGTGGCGTCGACCCCAGCGCGAACGGATCGTATCTGACCAGCTCCCGACGATGGGATCCGTGATGGCGTCCCAGCTCATGGCAATGAAAGCGGCCAGACCCGCCAGTGTACCGCTGAGGCCCTGCACCTGGGTGTAGTAGAAGATGACGAAGTTGATGAAGGCGGCGTCCTTCACGGCATAGGGCATGTTGCCTACCGCGTAGGACCATTTTTCCAGGGGGGAGAGCCTGCCCATGATCGTTGCAGAGTTCGCTGTCTTTGGATTGAAGCCGCTGTGCTTGCATTGAGTCCACCATAGAAGTGCCGGGCAGTCAAAAACCGGGGACAGAAAAACGGGGACAGACCACGATTTCTGGCGAGGTCTAAACCGAGAACAGCGCATGATTAATGGCAAGCCAGAAATCGTGGTCTGTCCCCAATTGCGTACCGAGCTTGCAGTTATGAACCGATCGGTCCATAATTTGCAGATGGCACGACCACCCGAATTTGACCGGCGAGATGCCGTTGATGCCGCGCTGCACCTGTTCTGGGAGCAGGGCTACAACGCAACATCCCTCAGCCAGCTGCTCGAGGTCATGGCCATCAACCGCAGCAGCTTCTATGCCGCCTTTCGCGACAAGCGCAGCCTGTTTATCGAGGTGCTGGAACTGTTTGCCCGGCGTACACGCGACATCCTCGAGCAGGTCGACGCTTCCGACGACCCGCTGGGGGCGATACGACATTTCTTCGAGGTCACCCTGTTCGAAGTGCCGGCACGGCGAGCCCGTCGCGGCTGCCTGCTGGTCAACACGGTGCTGGAAAGCGCCTACCTGGATGATGAGCTCAGCCGGCTGTCGGCGGAGCGACTGGCCGAAATGGAGCGCGCCTTCGAGCGCTGTTTCAGGCGCGCCATCGACGCGGGCCAGATAGACGCTCGGCAGGACCCGGCGAAGCTCGCCGGCTTCATCATGACCCTGAACCAGGGCCTGCGGGTCGCAAGTCGCAAAATGCAGACCCGGCGCGAGCTCGATGACATTCTCACCACCGGCCTGTCTCTACTACCTATCGCCGTCTGACGCGGCACCACAGCAAAGGAGAGTCCATGATCTCAGCCGAGATGCCCTACACGAAGAAATTCCAGGAAGTAAACGGCAAACGCATTGCCTATGTGGAGGAGGGCGAGGGCGACCCCATCGTACTGCTGCACGGCAACCCGACCTCGGCTTACCTGTGGCGCAACGTCATCCCCGAGCTCAGCGGCAGGGGCCGGGTCATCGCGCCGGACCTGATCGGGCAGGGCGACTCGGACAAGCTCCCCGCCGCGGACGGGCCGGGACGCTACAGTTTCCTGGTGGTCTACGACTACCTCGACGGACTGCTGCAGGCCATCGGTGCCGATAGCAACGTTACGCTGGTGATTCACGACTGGGGCAGCGGGCTGGGATTCTACTGGGCGCAACAGCACGCAGCCCAGGTGCGGGGCATCGCCTACATGGAGGGCATCGTGTGCCCCCTTACGTGGGACGACTGGCCGGAGGACGCGATGATTTTCCAGGCCTTCCGCTCGCCCAAGGGCGAGGAGCTGTGCCTGGAACGCAACGTTTTTGTCGAAGGCGTGTTGCCAAGCGCCGTGTTGCGCGGCCTGACCGAGGAAGAGATGGCGCACTACCGCGCACCCTTCGCGACACCCGATGACCGCCAGCCCACGCTGAACTGGCCGCGGCAGATTCCCCTCGATGGTGAGCCGGCCGATGTCGTCGCCCTGGTGCAGGGCTACAGCGACTGGCTGGCCGGTAGCGCGGACCTGCCGAAACTGTTCATCAATGCCGAACCCGGCTCGATTCTCGTCGGCCGCCAGCGCGAGTTCTGTCGCAGCTGGCCGAACCAGCAGGAGGTCACGGTGCAGGGCTCACACTTCGTGCAGGAGGATTCGCCGGTGGAGATTGGCCAGGCGGTTGCACAGTGGCTGGACACCCTGTGAGCGCGCAGGCCAGCCGGAGCAGCGGATGACGAAGCCCCTCTGCGTGATTACCGGCGTCGGCCCGGGCACCGGCAGCGCGCTGGTGCGCAGGTTCAGTGAGCGCTATCGCGTGGCGATGATCGCGCGGGATGCGCAGCGCCTCGACACCCTCGCGGCCGAAGTGCCCGACGCGGTAGCGTTCACCTGTGACCTGCGCGACGCGCAGGCGCTGACGGCAACCATCGACGCTATCCACGGGCTCGGCGCACCCGCGGTGCTGGTGCACAACGCGGTGCGCGGCGGCACAGGCGACATCCTCACCGTAGACCCGGCGGATCTCGAGCAGAACTTCCAGGTCAACACGATGGCCCTGCTGCAGCTGGTGCAGGCCTTTGCACCTGCGATGCGCGATGCCGGCGAGGGCGCTATCCTGGCCACCGGTAATACCTCGGCCTACCGTGGGCGCCCGAATTTTGTCAGCTTCGCCCCCACCAAGGCGGCCCAGCGCATCCTGCTGGAATCGGCGGCGCGCCTGCTGGGGCCCAGCGGCGTGCACGTCGCTTACGTCGCCATCGACGCGGCCATCGACGTGCCTTGGACACGCAAGCTGCTACCGGATGCGCCGGACGATTTCTTCGCCCGGCCGGAGGATATCGCCGCGGAGTGCTTCCATATCGCGCACCAGCCGCGTTCGACCTGGACCTTCGATGCGGTGATCCGACCCTTCGGCGAAACCTGGTAGGGGCGCGTCACACGTAGGCGATGGCGCCGCCGTCCACGCGGATATTCTGGCCGTTGATGAAGCCCGCGCGCTCGCTGCACAGGAACAGTACCAGGTCCGCCACCTCCTGCCGGGTGGCGATGCGGCCGCACGGGTTGGGGAAGTCCTCGGCGACAATGTGCGCCATTATGTCGTCCCAGTCTTCTCCCCAGCCTTTCTTCTGAGCCCGCTGGCGATAGCCGGCCTCGAGATCCGGTGTGTGGATGAGGCCGGGCGAGACGGTGTTCACGGTGATGCCTGTTCCCGCCAGCTCCTGTGCGAGGCTAACGCCAAGCGTCGCGAGCGCACCTTTGGCCGAATAGTAGTGGGGCATGATGGCGCCGGGTCGGTGGGAGCCTATGGTCCCGAGGTTGACGATGCGGCCCCAGCCAGCCTGCTTCATGCCCGCCGTCAGGCCGCGCACCAGGCGCGCCACGGACAGCACGTTCTTCTCGTACATGTCCAGCCAGTCTGCGCTGGAAGCGGTGTCCCACTTCCCGCGGCTCGCGGTGCCGTAGTTGTTGACCAGCACGTCGATCGCAAGGTCGGCGTCCTGCAGCTGTCGCAGCACCTCCTCACAGCCCGCCTCGGTGCCCAGGTCGCCGCTTACCGCATGAGCGCAATCCAGTTCGGCTGCGGTGCGCCGTGCGGCCTCGGCCCCCTCGTTGCTGTGTACTACCACGGCGGCGCCCGCCGCGCCCAGGGTGGCCGCGATGACCTGCCCCGTGTTGCGGTCCGAGCCGGTTACCAGGGCGCGTCTGCCGCTCAGGTCCAGTTCCATGTGTGTTGTTCTCCGCGTGAATAATCCCGGACGCTACCAGGCCCGATTGCCGCAATGGTACATTGTTGCCTCCCGGGCGGTCACGCCGCCCGCACGGTGCAGGAGACGAGACGATGTTACGGGTATGCATACTGGCGCTGCTGGCACTGGTGCCCGTGGGCCTTGCCGCGCAGGCGCTGAAGGTCGGTGTCGCCCAGGACAGGCCGCCGCTGTCCTACAGCCACGACGGTCAGGTGGTGGGCATCGGTCCGGACAACGCGCGGGCGGTGGGCAGCCTGCTGAACGTCGAGGTTCAGCTGGTTCCCATGCCCTATGCAGACCTGCTTCGGGCCCTGCAGGCGGGGGCAGTGGACGTGGTCATGTCGGGCGTGCCCGTCACTCCCGCCGACAGTGCGCTGGTCGATTTCGCCGCGCCCTACCTGCGGACCGGGCAGATGGCGATCATCCGGCAGGCCGACGCAGGAAGGCTAGCCTTTCCCTGGGCCGTGTACGGTGAAGGGGTGCGCATCGGTGTGCAGAGCGGGTCTGCGGGTGAGGTCTTCGCACTGGCCGAGTTGCAGGACGCCGTGGTGAAGACCTACGCCGGCGCCGATGCAGGTCTCGCCGCGCTGCAGGGCAGGGAGATCGACCTTTTCGTACACGACCCTGCGACCAGCTGGCGCCTGGCGACGTCCGATCGCTACCCGGATCTGCTCGCCCTGTACGAGCCGCTTACCGAACAGGCGCTGGCCTGGGCGGTGCGCAGGGGCGACGACGCCCTGCGCGCGCGACTCGATGACAGCCTGGCAACGATGCGCTCGAGGGGCGTCCTCGACTACATCCTCGGCCGCTGGATTCCCGTGCGCACGACCTCCGACTGAACTACTCGTTCTCCTCCTGTATCGCCAGCGTATCGCCGACCTGGTTCGCCGCGATGTCGTCTTCACAGAAACGCCAGCGCACCCACTCCTTCTCGGCGTAGAGCTTCGTCTGGTCGGCGAAATGCGGTGAGGTCGGGTCCGTCGACTGCGACGGCACCAGGATCACGTCGGCGATGGGGCATTCGCTCTCGTCCCAGGTGACGACCTGGATATAGGAGTTGCCCGCGCGCGGGTTGCGGTAGCCGCCCTCCGACAGCCCGGCGCTGATGGCGCCGTAGATACCCGCGGTGCCGGGGCCGCCGTGTATGGGTACGTTCTCGTCGTTGCGCTCCAGGAACTGCACCTCGCGCCAGGGCGCATCGAGTGCGACACCCGCGTCCAGCAGGCGGTCACGCGCCGTGGTAAGTGACTCGACCACCAGCACGCGGTTGTCCTCGATGTCCAGGTCAATACCCGCCGGTGTGTGCAGGGGATTGGCGGGGTCGAAGTCGGTTTTCCAGAAAGAATCGCTCTGCACCACGTTCTGGAAATCGTTGCCCAGCACGTTGCGAATCTCGCGCCAGAACTCCGTGAAGACCTGTGCGCCACGGCTGTCCAGTTCCACCCTGCGATCCCAGCCGGCCAGTGCGGCACAGGCGTCGGTCACGCCGGCGGCTTCCGGCATGGCGCACACGGCGAGCACATCGTCGAGTGCGACTTCGGCGCCGTAGACGCGGTTGTTGTACATCAGGTCCTTGACTGCCTGCGCGTCGAACTCAGGCTCGGCGCTGGCCTGCTTCTCGGCCACCAGGATGTGGCCGATGCGGGTGCGCAGGAACTGCTGCATACCCTCGTGGCCCAGTGGCCCCATGATGGTCGGGAAGCCCGTCAGCGGGTTGTTGGCGTCCGACAGCCAGTAGCTGTTGTTGCTGTTGCCGACGTAGTCGCCGGTGAGTATCTGCGGCAGCTGGCCTGCGCTGTACAGGTTGCTGTTCGCCGGCGCGTCGGGATCCGTGCCCCACTCGCAGGCCGGGTCGGAGCCGTCCAGCGTCAGGATCACGTTGGTAGTCAGGCTCGCCAGCGTCTGCGCCACCGGTCCGCGCACGCAGGTGTCGAGCTGCGCCTGGGTCACGAAGGGGATCGCGGAGATCTCGCCGTAGAAGGCGTTGCCGTCGCGGTCGGCGGCCATGTCGTGGAACACCGGGTTGCCGATGAGGCTAAGGGCGTCGATGTACTGCTCCATGTTGGTCGCCTGGGCCTTGTTTTTCCACTGCTCGACAAAGCGCGGCCCGGTGTCCAGGTTGGCGTCGCGGAAGGCGAGGACGGCGTTGTTGAACATGGGCCAGCCGTCGAGAAGCGAGCTCTGGTCCTTCAGGTTGATGACAGGCCCGTAGCGCGAAACGTAAAACGTGTAGGAGCGCGTCTCCATGCTGCCGTCGGGCTGCTTCGCCAGCACTTCTACGGTCTCCTGCTCGAAGTCCAGCCACTCGCCGTTGTAGCGGTACTGCAGCAGGTTGTCGGGGTTTATGGGCAGTTCGAACAGGCTGAAGCGGTTGGCGTAGGACACCGTGTGGGTCCAGGCCAGGTCCGCGTTGAAGCCGATGCCGACGATCGGTGTGCCGTGCAGGGCGGCGCCGGCCACGTCGTACTCGCCGGGGATGGTCAGGTGCACCTGGTACCACGCGCCGTCGCCGAACCAGGGCTGGTGCGGGTTGCCCAGCAGGATGCCGCGGCCATTGGTCGTGGCGTCGCGGCCCAGGGCCAGGCCGTTGCTGCCGCGGCTGCGCAGCTGTGCGGTGGCCTCGGCCAGGCCCTTACCAGCGTCCAGCAGCGCCTCGGGGGAGGGCAGCACCGCGGCGGCGGCCGGCGAAGGGCCCTCTACCGACAACAGCGCGCGGCGGAAGATGCCCTGCTCGGAGCTGCCCCACAGCGCGATCTTGCGCAGGAACATCCAGTAGTCCGTACTGTCGAACTCGAACACCCAGGGCGCGTTGCGGCAGCCGAGGTCACCCTCCGGGAGATTTTCCACGCCGGTCTCGCGCAGGTAGCGGTTCATGCCGCGGGTGAAGCCCTCGGCCACGTCGATGGCGAACTGCGGCAGCTGGTCCACCACCATCTGCTGGAACTCCTCCTTGGGGCCGTTGATGTACAGTGACAGCAGGTCGGATTCCACGCTGCCCTCGTCCTCGCCCATCAGCTCCGCCGAGCGGCCGGTGCCGAATACCACCTGGCGCATGGTGACGCAGTAGTTGTCCTGCGCGTAGGCGTAGCCGTAACCGTAGCCCAGGCCCTTCCAGTCGTCGGCCTTGATGTGCGGGATGCCGTACTCGGTGCGCCGGATCTCGGCGGAGAAAATGTCATTGGGCGGGAAGACCGTGTCATTACCGTTGTTGTTGTCGCCGCATGCGGCCAGCACTGCGCCGAGGGCGACTGCGAGCCAGGTTCGCTGGATCATTGGGACTACCTTTTGTCGGTTATCGTTAGTGAATACTCAATTATGGTCGCTTGGCGCCAATCTGCAATGTTCACGGTGCGGCGAATCTGTGCATGGGTGGCGTGACCCGGGGATATTGCCGCGGCTACTCGAACAGTGCATGCCGGCGGTGCTAAGCTAGGCAATCACCTATGTCACGGAGTCCGGGGCGTGCTGAAAATTCCTCTTCTGGTCGGCGATATCGATGCCGAGTGGCTGGCCCATGTCCTTGATGCTCCCGTGCGTTCCTGCCGCGTCGCCGACGCCCACGCCGGGACCACCGGCCGCGCGGTGCTGGAACTGGAATACGAGGGCAACACGGACCTGCCGCCGCGGCTGTTCGTGAAGCTGCCGCCGGACGACGAGATGCAGCGCCTGTTCGTGACGTCCGCCGGCATGGGGCGCAGGGAGGCGCTGTTCTACGACCTGTTATCCACCGAGGTGCCGGTGCGTGTGCCGCGCTCCTATTTTGCCGCCTCTGACGATGCCGGCGAGCACTACATCATGCTGCTGGAGCACCTCGAGGACAGCGGCTGTACGTTCAACAATGCCAGCCACTTTCACTCACTGGACTATGTGCGCAGCGTACTGGCCGCCTTCGCGCGCCTGCACGCCGCCTACTGGGAATCGCCGCGCTTCGATACCGACCTGGACTGGATCGACCCGCCGATGCAGCATGAGATCGCGGTGCAACTCGTGGACAGCGCGCTGCAGCAGCACGGTGCCGACATGCCGCCCGTGTTTACGCAGATGGCCAGGTTGTACCTCGCGCAAGCGGACGGCATTCACGCACTGTGGAGGCGCGGGCCGCAGACGCTGATTCACGGCGACGTGCACGACGGCAACCTGTTCATGGACCACGGCGAGCCGGGCTTCCTCGACTGGGCCGTGTTGGCGCGGGGGCCTGCGATGCGCGACGTGGGCTACTTTCTCGCGGGCACGCTGGAGGAGGATGAGCGCGGTGCGCTGCCGGACCTGCTGGCGTACTACGCCAGTGAGCTGGTTGCCGCGGGCGCAACGCCGCCGTCAGCGCAGGACATGTGGCGGCAACTGCAGTGGCACGCGGCCTATGTCTGGGTCGGGGCGACGGTGACGCTGGCAATGGGGGATGCCTGGCAGCCGGTCAATTACGTCATGTCTTCGCTGCAGCGGCTGCACGGCGCCATGGAGACGCTGTCGTCGGTGGAGGCGATACGCGCCGAGCTGTAGCGCGGTGGTGGGGCCGCCCGGTGTGGGCGGCCGCCAGAGGATGAGCTACTCGGCTTCCCTGGCTTCCCGGGCCGCTTCCTCCGCCCGTTTCGCCGCCTCTTCCATGCCCTTCATGAATTCCCCGACGGCGCGGCCCACCTGCTCCGGATCGATCTCGCCGTCCTCGTTGATGCCGAGGTTCTCCAGGTTCTTGAAGCGCTCCTCCAGCTGTTCCGCCTGTTTTTCCATCTGCTGCTGGATGTTGCGCTGGGCGTATTCGCCGCTCACGCCCATAAACAGGCCGATGGCGCCGAGTATCCCGAACACCAGCATGGCGGTCTGTTTCGCGCGCGCGTGCACCTCCTCGCTGGCGATGATCATCAGCCATACACCCCACACGGTGCGCACGGCGGTGCCGACGTAGGGAATGATGGCGACGATCGCCACGACCGGCAGCACTGCCGTCGAATAGGCGACACAGCGGTAGGCCGTCTCGTAGTTTTCCGGTGACCCCATCAGTTTCCAGATGACGAACATGATCGCCGCGCCGATAAAGCCGCCGATGAGCAGGCCGATCGGCATCATGATGACGGCGCCCAGGCCGGCAGCTCCCGCGGGAGTCAGCCCGATCAGCGACAACACGCCGAACACCAGGCCCGCGATGACGCCCATCACCAGCAGGAAGATCAGCGGCTCGCTGTAGCCGCCGCTCTTGGCCATGCCGCGGTAGAAATCACGCGGGCTGGTAACGACCTGCTTCGCCTGCGCGATGACCGTGCCGAGGTCGAAGCCGCCGGAGGCCGGCGGGGTGTTGTCTGCGCCCGGGGTGCTTTCCTGCTCGGGCGCGGGAGTGTTCTCTTCAGACATGGCAAATCTCCGTATCAGTGGCTGGGACGACCCGAGGAGGCGGCGGCGCCGGCCCCACGCGATGACGCACCTGCCCATAATAGGTCAGGTCGCTACCGATGCAAGACCCCAATTGGTTGGGGGGCTTTAACGAGACTGTTTTTTATGTTGCCGGGGTGTGGCAATCCACGCGATCAGCTTTATTGATCGCTGCTCACCCAGCCTGGTGACGGTTTGCCCCCGGCGCTCGAAAAGCCCACACGCTTCGGTGACAAAACGTCACCAG